>CAMLER010000005.1 GCA_946478915.1 uncultured Chryseolinea sp. | reverse complement strand
AATGCCATTATCCTCACTAAGGCTGACGATGATGTTCATCAATTCATAAATGCCTTTTTTAAAGTTGCATTAATAGAAGAGTTCAGCAAGTTCTTTTTTGTCAGGTTCGTCCTCTTTTATAACAAAAATTTCAATGAACCCTACGATGGCATCGTCTACGCAGTAATGGTTAGCATGGGCTTTGCCGCACTTGAAAATGTCATTTATGTCTATCAATATGGATTTACAACCGGAATCATGCGAATGTTTACGGCTGTTCCAGCGCATGCAACCTTTGCGATCATCATGGGATACTTCCTGGGAAAAGCAAAATTTACGCACAGAAAAATATTGTATTTTACCATAGTTTCACTCCTGGCGGCTACTGCGTTTCATGGTGCGTATGATTACCTTCTTTTTATTTCTCACATTCCGGGACTGTGGATCGGCGCCGCAATTTCTCTTGCAATAATTCTGATTCTTTCACGCAAGGCCATCAGACTTCACGATCAATCGTCACCGTTTCTCAACCGCGAGTAGTTTCATTTTAAAATGCTTAAGAGTTTGAGGTGCGAAACTTCAAACTACTTCAAACCTCAAACTTTAAACTATATTGCGTACCTTACGCCATACCCTAAACCTATGATTCGCGAATCCTTGGGCAACCAGCTCATCAAAGCGGATGAGCATTTTCGCTTTCGCGGAAAAGAACCTGGCCGTCTCGAGAATTTAAGCGACGGCGTCTTTGCCCTAGCCATTACGTTGTTGCTGATATCCACCTCTGCGCCGACAACTTTTAACCAGATAAAGCAATTTGTCTGGGAACTTATTCCTTTCACCATTTGCATCGTATTAATTGTGCTCATCTGGTGGGAACATGTCGCATTTTTCTACAGATATGGAATTCGTGATGCAAAGATCGTATTTCTAAACACTACCTTCTTAATCATATTGCTGTTTTACGTATATCCACTAAAGTTCCTGTGGCGCATGCTCACGTTGTACCCACTGTCAATCATGTTGGATCAGCCCGACCTTGCAGAGAACCTTTCTCCCATGTTTCGCAGCACAAGCGACACCGCACTCTTAATGATCATTTATGGAATCGGATTCGCGTCCGTCTTTTTTGTGCTCGCCCTGATGTACAGGCATGCGTTAAGAAAATCCGAAACACTTGGGTTGAGTGTTATTGAACAATTTGATACACGTACCAGTATCCGAACTAATCTGTTGATGGCGTCTATCCCAACTCTGTCACTATGCCTCGCTATACTCTTAAAAGATAATCGGCATGTTGGGTTCATTTCGGGATTCACTTATATGCTGTATATGCCGGTTATGTTTACTCACGGTTATTTTTCCGGAAAGAAACGCGAGAAACTTGTTCGTGAGCAGGACACGTCGTCGAATACGATCACTTAAGTTTTTTCATCGTTAAGGATTTTCTGAAAAAACCCTTACGCATCAGGGAGTACAATTGTCTTGGGGTTGGATCAATCTGATACAATTTTTCACCATTAAGCTCACTGGAGTCTATTTTGATCTCTTCATTTAATTCCAGAAGATATTGATCAAAAGTTTTTTCACCTGGATCCATAAACAAATATGACAGGTCCCCATTTTTTTCCACTTTCACAACCCTTAAAAGCCACTCAGGATCTTCATTATCATTGAAAAAGTAGTATCCTTTGAATTTTTTTAAAACCAGGCTGTCGCCCAAAATCCCTTGGGTGGAATCCGAACGTATCAGATAACCTGTCGCCGTTACAATAACCGTATCCCGATTATCGTCCTCATCGACTAAAAGATATTCGCCCCTAAGGTCACGGGGGATTTCTTTAAGTGCACGTTTTCCTTTTGGCTGTGGCTCCCTGAACGAAATCTCCTTGCACGATGCAAGGGTGAGAAGGATAAGTAAAATAATTAGCTTAGGCATACAGGGATTGTACACCTAAGATAATAAACAAATGATTATTGAAGCTGTAAGGCTTCTTCTACGTCTTGCATCAGCCCTTGAGGAACAAGCTGGCTATCTATACCAGATGCTATTTGCATGCGCAGGGCCCGTAGCCCGTTTGCTCCTGGCAACTCTTCCAACTCCAGTACTTCGAGTTTACCTGTTACCAGTTTCTTGCTCATCAGGTATTTAAAGTATCGTCTGTATTCCTCTTCTACTTTCGTCTGATTATAAACAACAGCAATTTTTCCAGGCTGAGTTAAGCGTTCTCCGGTATTTTTTATGTACGCTTTGTCTATCCGTTTTTTTACGATCTCGTAACGGATGTCATATGCGCCATCGACGTCAAATTGTTTTTCGTCTGCCCGAAAACGTATTGAAATGGGTTGGTCGTGTACTAGTATCAATTGGGTAAGTTCAAGATCATTCTCAAGCGAAGGTTTGAGAGCCGCCATTTTATGATGCACGCCAATCATCGTAAGCAATTGCCACAGATGAAAATTCTTTAGATAAAATGCATCGAAAGACTGACCTTTAATCAAAGCGCTACCAACATATAAGGTAAATTCTACACCGTCGGTCTTGTACTTTTCAAAGTAGTGTGGAAACATTTTTTGGGCTTCAGCTTCAGCTTCGTCCAGATGGTTGGATACGGCTTGATTGATTAAGGCAAGACTGTTCTCAAATGACTTTCTGCGTTTGTATACGACGCCAAATTGTGGATCAAGATGGCTTCGGTACTGCTCAATGTACTTCCTAAGCGAGTCGTGCTTTTCAAAATGTTCCGTAACCGGCTCAATCTCTTCCATTAAAAACTCCAAGACATTGCTTTCATCCCCTGATGCGAGACCGCGTGAAATTTTCTTAAGCTGCTCCTCTGTTTTGTACATCACCTCTTCTACCAATGGGAATCGCTTGTCAGCATAAATTTTCTTTAAAAGATCTTTTGCCAGTTCAAGATTTTCCTGCAAGTCTTTTTGAATTGCACGATTCCGTTCGACGGAAGAATTTCGGACGTCTGACATTCCATACAGTGGATAAACATCCTTGAAAACGATTTCCTCCATGGAAGCACGCGGGTCGACTTTTCGCTTGTTCAAAAGATTCATACCCGCTTCAAAAAATCTCCACTGTACACTCGGATGAATGGCTGTGCACTCTTCCTGAATCATTGCGCGTACTTCGGTCGCCATCTCCTCCTTTACTCTTTTTACCGCGGCCGTAAACATAGGTATCACGGTTTCAACTTTGTGAGCGCTTACCGAATTCAACTTGCCGGGCGTAGAAGTCGCAAGCTCCAGCATACCAATGGTTTCGTCACCATCCACCAGTGGCGCAAGCAAAATGTTCTTAATGCCATTATCCAACAGTGTTTCCTCGATCTTTGAACAATATGGATATTCGCTAAGGTTCTCAACGGTGATATATTTCCCTTCTTTCCAGCTTCGTTCATACACCGACCCTGAGAAATCAGTGCATGGAGAGGACGAGACGGATTGATCGACGAGACTGCGCCATCCGTCGGATGCAGATTTTGTGACGATCAGGTTGCTGGCACTATCGCAATAAGCGATACCCAACTTGATTTCTTCGATACCAAAGAGCGATCTCAACTTGTGCTGAATGGTAGCAAAGCTTACCTCTTCTTCAACAGCATTTTTCTTCAATAAGTCGTACTTGATCGAAGACAACATTTCCTGCTCCGTCACATCGACTAATCGCATTACCATGAAGCCCTGAAATTCGAAATCTTCCGGCCTGATGTATTGCATCCAGAGATCCAGGTCATACATCTTTTCAGTCAGAAATTTCAATACATGCTTTTCAATTGGCCTGATCTCTCTTTTCGCAATGATCTCGCAGAACTGATGATTTATTTCTACCCGGTAGACCTTATCAAGGCCGGTATTTGAATCACGAACTGTAAAATGGATCGGCTTTTCCAGGCCGACTTTAACATTATAAAATTTTTGAAGAATAAGCAGGCATGCTTTTACTGCCTTCCCTAACACCATCCTGTTGTCGGGCAGGTTTACAGTGACACAGCTCTCGACATCTTCCAACCGAAGACGCTTTTCAAAAGCCCGCGTAGCATGCAAGGCTTTAAACTCAAACGGGAACATTGCAGCTGCAATATCAGTATCTTCGTTGGCGGGAGGTATGACAGCCGTCAACAAAAACCTTATCAATGCTTTGTGCTTTTCAAGAATGGTAGAATCGTAAATGGGTTGTTTCAATTCCGGCGCCCGCTCGATCTCTTGAAGCAGATTATTGCCGAAACCTGGCACATTGCCTTCCCGTACAGCATTTTCCCAATACTCTATGAGCAATCTCAAATTAAGTATCGAAGAAAACGGAAATTTATCGCGATTAGTAGAATCGGTCATTCGCTATGTTTTTATTAGTGAACGAAAGTTTAAAAAAGAGGTTCTGTCTGATTAGACGAAATAAAAACCCCGATTATTCTACATAGCCTGCTCTTTTCAAAAAATCGGTAATCAATCGATGTAGACCTCTGATTGATATTCATTCGTTAAATTTTGTTAAATCTACAATGCTGGCCAAATCAGCCCATAAGCACCTTGTAAATACAGCACTCAGCGGGGATAAATCATTTTATCGATCGTCCAACCATTGTAGATTCTTGCGTGTCTATATATCGTCTTGCTAAGTGATATGGCTTTTAGAAAAATTTTATTTGCTCTGTTCATTTTTTTGTCTGGATGCTCGGTCAACGACGACCCGTCGGCATCCATTTTTACCGCATCCTTCGATTTCACCGAATCTCTTAACGACTGGCATGCTGACTTTGCTGACCTCCCGACCGGGCAGGACGATTCCGTATTTTATGAATTGAGGTATGCTTACACCAATCTCCCACAAAAATTGGGCGGGAAAAAGGCTTTTATGCTTTCGGGAAACAACCACAGTGACGATTTATTCATGTTTATCAAAAGGAAGATCTCCGGGTTAGCTCCCAATACAATGTACACTCTTGTTTTTGAAGTTGAACTTGCCTCTAATGCACCGCAGGGATCCGTCGGCGCGGGAGGCTCGCCGGGAGGGAGCGTATTTTTAAAAGCTGGAGCCAGCAAGATCGAACCCGCTAAAATCATTGAAAGTGGTCGCTATGTCTTAAATATCGATAAAGGAAATCAAAGCACGTCGGGACAAAATGCAATTGTGCTTGGTGACATTGCTATACCTGGGAATTCTACTGACTATACCATCATTTCAAGGAGTAATGTCGCTTCCTCTTATGCGCCGCTGTTTATGGCTCAGACCAACGGCGAAGGCGAAATATGGTTAATAGTGGGCACTGATTCAGGGTTCGAAGGCACAACGACGCTGTATTACACAAAAATAAATATTGTCTTTAGCGCCCCGCATTAATACTGCTATTGAACGTAAAACTGTGCAGTTCCGACTTCAATCCCATTGGCTATTATCCTTAGGCGGTGAAGCCCCTTGAAGTGCTTTCGAGTTGAACAATCCGCAAAAGATTTTTTTCGTTTGTAAAGAATCGGCTTCCCAGGGTCAAAACTGTTTTCTGCAATCTTGAAGATTTTGGTTGAGGTGCTACCGCTACGAGTGATATAATCGATTACATAGTCTAAGCGAAAACGAGTTCGCTTCTTTTCAATATTTACAAACTCAAATTGAAAGTTGAACCAACTTCCAATCGCAACCTCCTTATCAGTATCCAGTTTCTTAATTTGTCCCTTCGCTTTTGGCTTTAGGCCATGTAGACGCAAAGCAGTAGCGTGTCCACGCTTCAAAAGAGTACGGCATGCATGTCTGACGATCCAATCTGTTTCCGGGCTGATTCCTTTCCATTTTTGTGAAATGGAAAGAGCAATATCCGGATGATCCTTAGCTATGTCATTAAGATTATTAGCAACACTTCTTCTTACTGAATCTGACGGGTCTGTTTTGAGATTTTCAAGGATTGGTAAAATTGGTGTTGGATCCTTTTTTAGAAATGGCAGCCCCATACCCCAGGGTAATCGTGGTCGACACCCTTCGGATGACAGTCTTCGCACTGCAGGGTGCGAATGCTTCGACCAGCTTAACATCATCGCCAATGACTGCGAGGGATACTTCTCTATAAATGGCCGGATTGCAAATTCTGCACTGACCAACTTGGTACTTTCTTCAATTGCGCGCATTGACAACTCGAAGTAATCCAATCCATACTGCTCAATGTAATCCGGCAGGAAAATGTAGGGGTAGCTTGATTGAGTTTTTTCCTTTTCCTGTAACAATCGGCAAATGTACAGCACCTGTTCAATGGCTTTTGCATAATTTGAAGGTAGACATGCACCAAAGGCCTTTGTCACATGACGCGTGCGCTGCTTTAGCTCGAGATCGGGCCACGTTCTGTCAAAAACCGCATGGACAAATTGGCGCTCACGAAAATCAGGCACTGCTTCTTTTATGACGGGGCATAGCGTCTCAAAAAACTGCGGATTGTACATATACTTTAGCTGCTCACTCATGCTGTTGCTTCCCGAAGGATATTAGATGATGAAGCAAGTAAATACGTTAAGCTGTCAGCCCTATGTCAGCAGGATTTAGAGGAGAGAGAATTAAACTAAAAAAGAAATATTAGTTGAGTCGCAGTTCCGTTTTCATTCCAACAATATGGTTGACTAATGCCTGCTGCCAGGTCATATCGGCATCCCATTTCGTACCGAGGAAAACATTGCCTGAGTCAATGTGCTTAAAATAAAATTTGAAAACGGGAGTATTGCTAGGGATATTTTTTAGTTGTTGCTTTCCGTCAGAATAGGTGACGGATAAATAGGCACTTTCCGATTTTGTCATGTCATAGCCAAGCAACTCCCGGGCTACTGAACCCCGACTGTACAAGAATGTCATGATATACAAATGCCCCTGTCTTCGCAGTTCTTTTTCCGCAATACCTGGTTCGGTCATTTTGAACTTCAAAGTATAATTGTTTTTAAAAATCTCCTCAAGCTCCCGGTCGATGGTTTCGTCGCCTGTCTTTGGAACAGCCAAAAGATCAACAGTTAAATCCGTTGCATAAAATTCGTTTCGCTTGCCCAGAATTGGATTTATTGCAGCATCGGTCTCCGGCGCATCGTTAATAAGCAAATTTTCTTTCTTTTGACCGCTCGACGCTGTACTACGCAGTGTTTTGAGCGCCTCCGTTAACAGCCGGTTAGATGTCGACCATGCCGATTGGCCAGGCGACATGATATCCTCCTTGCCGGAAAATAGCGTAATGGTTATTCGATAACCCTCTTCACTCTTTTCAATGAACACCAGGTTGGTTATTTCGCGCTTCGTCAGGTAGTCGCTAAAAGCTTTTGACACATCCTTACTTGCAAATGGTTTGTCCAGTTCAAAATAGATGATTGCATCGATGCCCGCATTTTGGAAGGCTGATTGAACCTCCCCTAATTCTTTGTCGGATATGGTATGGTGATAAAATCCAGCCGTCCGGGTGCTGAGCAATTTTGGAGGCAGTCCACCCTGTAGGTTAAGCTGACCTATCCGCTCACGCTCTGGCATTATTAATTGTGCGGCTAAATGCCCGGAAATCAATAGTATGAGAGATAAAATCAGGCTACTCTTGAGCATTACAGGGATAAAAGTGTATAATCACCGTAAAAAAACGAAAATTCGCTCTAATCATTTTGCAAGCAAATAAAAAATCCGGCGTTGCACGCTATATTCGGACGATCAGCCTATTGGCCCCATTAATGTTATTTGAATGAACCCGGAATTCATGGTAAAATTGCACTTCAAGGCATTTCCGCAATTCAATATTTGACTTTGGCCGGCAGCGGTAATTATCTACCTTGTTTCAGATCACTAAAGAACCACACATGAAGAGACTTTTTTCAATTATCACCTGCGTTTTTTTGGCAATTAATGTTGGCGCTCAGACAAGCGCAAAATTGCAGGCAAAGATTGACCAACAAGCGAAGGAAATGGAATCCAAAGTAATTGAATGGCGAAGACATTTTCATCAACATCCGGAGCTCTCTAATCGTGAGGTAAAGACTGCCGCAATGGTGGCAGATCATCTCAAAAAGCTTGGTATTGAGGTACAGACAGGAATCGCGAAAACAGGTGTGATCGGTTTGCTGAAATCAGGCAAACCAGGGCCTGTTATTGCGCTCAGAGCTGATATGGACGCATTGCCTGTCACTGAACGAAATTCATTACCCTTTGCTTCCAAAGAGAAAGCGATTTTTAATGATCAGGAAACGGGTGTAATGCATGCTTGTGGGCATGACTCACATGTCGCGATCCTTATGGGTGTCGCTGAAATCCTGGTAAAAAATAAAGAATCATTGAAGGGTATTGTGAAGTTTATCTTTCAGCCGGCGGAAGAAGGGCCTCCTCCGGGTGAGGAGGGTGGCGCCGGCCTGATGGTGAGGGAAGGAGCTCTCGATAATCCCAAAGTTGACGTGATCTTTGGGATGCACATTCAATCGATTAGTCCCCTTGGGAGAATTACGTACCGCCCTGCTGGTATGATGGCTGCCTCCGATTGGTTTACGATAAAAGTTAAAGGGAAACAAAGTCACGGTGCTGCCCCATGGATGGGAGTAGACCCGATCGCCGTATCGGCTCAGATTATAAATGGTCTTCAAACAATCGTAAGTCGGCAGACTGAGCTCACAAAGGAAGCGGCAGTTATTAGCGTGGGACGGATCAATGCTGGTATTCGTGAGAATATTATTCCGGAAGAGGCAGTGATGGCAGGTACCATTCGCACGCTCGACGAAGAAATGCAAAAAAAGATTCACGAGAAAATTAAGCTGACAGCAACGAAAATTGCAGAGAGCGCTGGAGCTACGGCCGAGGTTATTATTGATAATAAGACGCCTGTTACTTTTAATGATCCGGCGCTTACCGAAAAAATGGTACCCAGCCTGGAGAAGGCAGCAGGAAAAGAAAATGTTATGCGGATAAATGCCGTGACCGGCGCGGAAGACTTTGCGTTCTTCCAACAAAAAGTGCCCGGGCTGTTTTTCTTTGTGGGAGCAATGATGCCGGACCAGGATCCCAATACAGTTCCCGCGCACCACACACCCGATTTTATGATTGATGAGCGCGGTATGAGCATTGGCCTCAAGGCAATGCTAAATGTAACGCTCGATTATATGAATATGCCAAGGAAATGACCGCTGTATACCGCCGTGAATCACTGGCATAATATTTAGTGTTTGCATAAACACAAAGTGCTATTTTCGGAAATTAAAAATATCATTACACACATTGCGGCATTAAAGCCATTCTCGAAATGAAAACCAGACGCGACTTTCTAAAATTAACGGGCAGCCTAGCCGCAGGAGCTGTATTGCTACCCACATTGGCCAGCGCAAAAAAGGTAAAAAACGTTGGTATACAGCTTTACAGTGTACGCAAGGAAATGCTTGCCGACCCAATCGGTACACTTAAGGCACTCGCCAAAATCGGCTATAAGGAATTGGAGTCTGCACGCAGCGAAAAAGGCAATTATTATGGCTTGCAACCCAAGGAGATCAAAAAGATTGCGGGCGATCTGGGGATGACGGTACGAAGCGGACATGTTCATATAGATAAGGATTTTCAACGATCGATAGACGCTGCGGCCGAAGCGGGTCAAAGCTATCTTGTCTGCTCATCGTTACCCTCCAAGGGCCAGACTGTCGATAATTACAAGAAAGTTGCTGACACGTTTACCAAGGCAGCAGAAGACTGCAAAAAGTCCAAAATCATTTTCGGATATCACAACCACGAATACGAATTTGAAAAAGAAAATGGGCAGGTATTGTATGATGTCCTGCTCGATAATACCGACCCTAAGCTGGTGACTATGGAACTGGATCTTGGATGGGTCATTATTTCAGGTAACGATCCTCTGGCTTATTTTAATAAGTATCCAGGCCGCTTTCCTTTATGGCACTTAAAAGATATGGACGGAGCTAAAAAGGAAAGCACAGAGTTCGGTAAGGGAGAAGTCAACATTTTAGAAATGCTTCGGAACGCCGATAAATCGGGGGTAAAACATATTTTCGTAGAACAGGAAGAATATGCAGGTACCGCCCTGGAAAGCATGAAATATGATTTTGACTACCTCATGAAGTTGGATTATTAAGGTCTGATCGTCAGAATATTAAACTAAAATGCCCGACTTAACCGGGCATTTTTTTATTAAGCCTTCGGAGTAATAAAAGGGTGCTTTAGACATATCCGTCTTTAGCGGATAATTCTTTTAGGTTATCTTGCCTCAATTCTAGCTATTCATGAATCGTTGGTGTCTCATCTTCCTGCTATTTCCAGGCCTTATAAAAGCACAATCTGTCGGTGAGCTTACCGTAGAAAAGATAATGAGGCACCCAAAATGGATAGGAATCGCCCCTAATAATGTTTTTTGGTCACCTGACAGCAGGTCTGTGAATTTCTACTGGAATCCTGAAGCCGCTCAGTCCGATTCCCTTTATTCCATAACGCTTCGGAACCCTATCCCACGCAAGCTTACAGTCGACGAGCGAAGGAATCTTCCCGCCCGGTATGGCTGCTACAACCGGGAATACACAAAAATGACCTATGAAAAGCATGGAGACATTTTTATCTATGATATCCCATCAGGAAAGATCTCTCAGTTAACTCATACAGTAGCGAAAGAATACGGGCCATACTTCTCCGGAGATGGCAAGAAAGTCATATTCACTATCGGGCATGATGCCTATAGCTGGGATTTACAGGATGGCAAATTCGCACAAATTACACACTTTGAACAGGGATCAGCAAAATCGGATGACTTGTCAGATCAGGAAAAATGGCTAAAGGAAGATCAGCTTGCCAACTTCGACGTCTTAAAAGAGCGAGCTACCAGGCACGAGCTGAAAAAAAAGAACAAGCAAGCCGAACAGCTTAAGAAACCCAAAGTAATTTATCTCAATAACAGGTCGCTAGACCTGGTCCAGGTAAGCCCCGATGGCCGATTTGTGTTGTACGAGGTCTCCAAACATGCAAATCCGAAAAAGACAATCGTTCCTAACTATGTGACCATTTCAGGTTTTACGGAGGATATCCCATCGCGAACAAAAGTGGGTGAACCTCTTGTCTCGAACGAACTCTATATCTACGATATCACAAAGGATACGATCCTGAAAGTTGTGACAGATAATATTCCCGGCATAACTGATGCGCCAAAGTATGAATCGGACTACCCGAGCAAAACAACAGTCAAAACGCCGCGCCCAATCAATTTCTCAGCAGTTAAATGGTCAGATGACGGAAAGTATTGCGCCGTTGTAATCCGTTCCCTGGATTTTAAGGATTGCTGGATATTGAGCCTGGACCCTTATTCACAAACCCTTACTATGCTTGACCGTCAACATGATGATGCATGGGTCGGTGGCCCAACCACCAAGGGATTTGGTGAAGTCTCACCGATAGGATGGTTAGCCGACAACAAGCGGATTTGGTTTACATCCGAAGAAACTGGCTATTCCCACTTGTATACAATTGATGTTACCTCTAAAAAGAAGGAGGCGTTGACGACTGGAAACTACGAAGTACAACAGGTTAAAGTGTCAAGAAGCAAAAACTACTTCTATATTATTACAAACGAAGTCCATCCTGGTGAGAAACATTTGTATAGGCTATCCGTTAACGGTGGCCGTGCTGAAAAGCTCACAACTTTTCCCGGCGCGCACGAAGCAGAAATTTCACCGGATGAAAAGACTATAGCATTCCGTTATTCTTATTCGAATAAGCCATGGGAATTATATCTCATGGATAATAAACCAGGGGCTAAGCCTAAACAAATAACCAATTCCCTTACAGAGGAATTTAAGTCCTATCCCTGGCGGGACCCCGAAATTATAACGTTCAAAGCCAGGGATAGCGCATCCGTTTATGGTCGCATCTATCATCCTAAGCAATCGAACGGGGCCGCTATAATATTCGTGCATGGGGCGGGTTATTTACAGAATGCGCATAAGTGGTGGAGCAATTATTATAAGGAATATATGTTCCATAATCTGCTCGCCGATAAAGGTTACACCGTGATGGATATAGACTATCGCGCCAGCGCCGGCTACGGACGAGATTGGCGGACAGGAATATATCGAAATATGGGAGGCAAAGACCTTACCGACAACATTGACGCAGCTAAACTGCTCGTAGATAAATACAGCATCGACCCCCACAGAATTGGTATTTATGGTGGCTCCTACGGCGGATTCATAACGCTGATGGCGATGTTTACCACTCCGGATGTCTTCGCCGCCGGTGCCGCTTTGCGCCCGGTTACTGACTGGGCTCATTATAATCACGAATACACGGGATGTATCCTAAATGTACCTTACCGGGACAGTCTGGCTTATGCCAAAAGTTCACCCATCTATTATGCCGACGGACTCAAAGGAGCCCTCCTGATGTGTCATGGCATGGTCGATACAAACGTTCACTTTCAGGATGTGGTAAGGTTGTCGCAGCGATTGATAGAGCTTGGGAAAGAAAACTGGGAACTCGCTATTTACCCAATGGAAGATCATGGCTTTGTTGAACCAAGCAGTTGGACAGACGAATACAAGCGTATCTTAAAACTCTTTGAAGAAAACTTAAAACCTACCCGTAAGAATAAGAATCCTTAGTTCTTTCCCTTCTTCTTTCTTTTTTTCTTGGATGATTGTTCTTCGACAACAACCTCCTCCTTCGTTTTAACAGGGGCTTGTTTCAGAACCTCAAGCTCGGCCTTCAATTTCTCTATCTCCTGATTGGATTGGTGCAGCGCCCGCTGGTAGTACGCGCTTTGATCATCATCATTATTCAGGCGCTGTTTTAGTTTCATGATTCTCTTGAAGCTTTCGTTAATTCGTTGTTCGGTAATGACACCTCTCTTTACGAAATCCTTAACTATGGAATGCACCTTGTCTACCGTACGCTGATCGCTGCCCTGAATATTATTGGAGAACGTCATAATATCCACTCCGCCCAGAATTGCTAGTTTGATGGCCTCCTCAAGTCCATAGTGCTTTGTAATAGCGTGCATTTGCATGTCGTCCGTAAATATTACGCCATCGAACTTTAATTGCTTCCGCAGGATGCTGTCCAGTACACTCTTGGATAAGGTACCTGGCAGACCAAGTTTGTCCAATTTTTTATTCACGATATGCGATGTCATAATGGCATCCGCGTAACCTGAATCGATAAGTGTTTTGTACGGGGTCAGTTCCCGAGCCTCCCATGTGTTTGTCACGTCAGCTATTCCAAGATGAGTATCATCCTTTGAACTTCCATGCCCGGGAAAGTGCTTCAAAGACGTAAGCACATTATGTCTGTGATGTTGTTTCACAAATTCCTTCGCCAGTAGACTGACAGAATCCTCATTCGCAGAAAATGCTCTTCCATATTTAGCTATAATGGGATTGTTGGGATTGGATGCGAGGTCGACAACAGGACCAAAGTTCATGTTAATACCCAGACCCGCTAACGTGGAGGCTGTAGCATCTGCGTAAAAACGAACCGAGTCCAACGAAGGAGCCTTACCCATTGCAGCGGCAGTTATTGATCTTGGAAAACCATATTTGTCTTTCAATCTGTTGACTCTACCTCCTTCCTGATCAATGCTCACAAAAAGCGGGATTGGAGCAGCCTGCTGATATGTCCAGATAATTTTTTTCAGCGCAACAAAAGAATTTGCAGCTGGAATATTTTTTTCAAAAATGATGATCGAGCCAACCTTTCCCGCACGAACTTCTTCAAGAACTTTATTATCAACTGCGGGACCCGGAAAACCGATGAGAAGCATCTGGCCAATTTTTATGTCCAGGCTATCAACAGATGAAGATTGACCGTAGGAAACCGATGTAACCAAAATAAATATCCCCGCAAAAAATATTCTAATACTTTTCATAAATCAGTCTCAAAATTTTGTCCATGTTCTGCCGAATCTCATTCACAGAGCTCGTGAAATTGTTGTTCATAAAAGAAAAAATCAAAGTCTTTCCCTTTTTTGTGATAAGGTATCCGCTGAGGCAATGGTTGTTGCTCAATGATCCGGTCTTGCCAAAGATAAATGGAGGATCAGCATTGTACCAACGTTTTATCGTCCCGGAGCGCCCACCGGTCGCCAAAAGCTGAAAAAGTCGTTCGCGCGGTAATCTATAGTAGATCTTTTCCCACAGTTGAACAATTGATCGCGGTGTGAATAAATTGTAACGGGAAAGCCCCGATCCATCTACCCATTGAGGTTTGTCCTTCAAGTCGTGAAGAAAATTTTTTGAAACGAAGTCAATAGCAATTTCCGGTTTCAACGTATCGCTTATGAGTTGGCTGCAAATTAGCAGCAGTTGCTCTGCGATAAAATTATCGCTTTCCTGCATCATTACTTTATAAAGACTATCAACCGGCAGGCTATACACCACCGTTGTCTGTTTTGGAACAGGCTTTTGGATTAGTCGAACCATCTTTCCCAATGTGTCAGATAGCAGGTTGGCCGTCAACTCGCTTGCAACTTTGAAGGGAACATCAGTCTTAAAAGCTCTGTTTGTATACGGGGGATGGTAAGTGAATTCATTTGAGTCTTGCCTCCTGATCAGCTTTGCTTTGGTCTCGCGCACACCGGTCTTCACGTAGCTCTTAAAATATCGCGGCTCGACAACGAGTTTCGGAGTGGAGCGAAGGGATACAAGGTTGCCATATATGGGAAATGCGGAGCGTTCTGCTGAATAATAGTCATTGTAATCATCCCAGGCCCAGCCCGCCCCAAAATTTGTTGTTTGATAATTTTGATCAGAAAAATATAATGGCGCTTTCGCCATCTTTAGAAAATTAAAGATGCGTCCGCTGTTGTAAACTTCTTTATATAAGAATGAAGGATCACCTGTTCCCCAAAAAATTAACGAATCGTTTTCGTTGACATATCTTAAGCCTGGGACGGAATCACTGAGAAGAGCAAGGCAAGAAAATAACGTGAATATCTTTGTATTAGACGCGGGAGTAAAATAGTGACTGGACTTGTACTCAAATACTGATGTTCTCTTTTCTAAGTCATATAAGGCAAATCCCGTGTGATCCTGGAATTGCTGATCCGTTTGCCGAAACGATTTGTTCAGCGACCTTTTCGAAATTGGTGAACAAGAAAAGCACGATACTAAAACAACTAAGATGGCGATCGGAATCCTCATCGAAATGCCAGGTAGCGTTCGTTTAAAATACTCCTGTGATGAGATTCGTGCCCAGGAATAATGTATCCAATAGTGAGTACTGAAAATTCAACATTGTTCGCAAGTCCTCTTCGCATCAACATTTCTTCATTGAAGCTTGCAAAAAGATCAACCGTTGTTGACCTCAACCTGACCATCTCATCCGCAATAGACACAATTGTCCTGTTTTCTGCGTTCGCTTGAGGAGCATAATCGTTTTCCTCAAAGCCATGTAGAGGAGTCTTATCGTTTCGGGCAAACCGAAGAGCCCGGTACGACAAAATACGTTCAGTATCAATCATATGGCAAAGCAGTTCCTTAATTGTCCATTTGCCTGGAGCATATCGATAGTCTCCCTTTTCTTCCGATAATGATCTTACCAGGCTTATTGTCTTTGTTGAAGATACCTTGAATGCCTCGAAAAGGTCATAGTCCTTGACGTGTTCAACATAGCGTCTGTAAAATTGAGGGAGTGATGTTAAATCCGGAGGAGTCATATTTTATACTATTCAATACTGCATGCACGTAAAAAAATGGACATACTGAACCCTGACTTAATTTAGATCTGTGAAAAGTTTTCCGTTTAACGTCTGGGCTACTGAAACATTTCGGGGGCCACTGCTGTCCGACCGATCAGCAGATAGAAGGATCTTTCCGTATTTCTTATAGTTATCCCATGGCCTTAAAAAATTTGCAGTATCCTGAGTCGCATTGCTATAGTATGCCCATTGTTTGACGAGGTTGTCTTTCAAATCGACATACACAAGATATTTGTTTTGTGGGGTGTCACCAACATTTTCAAAGGTCAACTGAAGCAAATTGCACCGGTCGCCATTCATTAACGTATCTTCTCCTAAGTACTTCAATGTAACTCCACTATCCTTAAGTTTGAACGGCATGACCAACCAGTAGGAGTCGTTGATCCATATGCTCTTCGCCTTTTGCAACATCTTCTTCAAGGAATCGGTCTCATTAATCAATTGCCCCTTCACCCATACTTTGCCAGACAATTCTTCTAAATCAACAATATACGTTATCGAATCCCGCAAAGATTCAATCCTGGCAAGATGCTCATGTTTATCCCATACTAGATTGCGAAAACCAAAAAAATTCCACGAAATGTAACGGGTATCTTGCCAGTTTTTCCAACCGCCCATAGCTACCATAATACTATCAGCAAGTTCAACCGCGGCCGGATCGGAATTTGCAAGGTTAAATCCTTCAGCCGCCGGGTTATCGGAAACTGGAATTTCGTCTGAACCATTACAACCCAAGAGCAATGCAAGAGCCGCGAATAATACTGCTGTCTTTATTAAATCCATATAGTTGGAAAGTGAAATTAACAAATTACCGGGAATGTAAGTAGTTAGCTTATTTTACTCCAATTAACCGTTGTGTTACGCATCGCTTCCACCTGTGTTCTGATCACTGCGTTTTCAGGTGAAGTCAATTCCGGATCGCCTTCCAGGAGCTCTATCGCTTTTTCACGTGCACGCTGAAGAACTTTGCCATCCTTGCCAAGGTCGGCAATTAGGAGGTCAAGGACACCACTCTGCTGTGTTCCCAGCAAATCCCCTGGCCCCCGTAGCTTTAAGTCAGTTTCAGCAATTTCAAAACCGTTATTCGTTCTCACCATCGTTTCAATGCGTTGCCTCGAGTCAGCACCCAATTTGTAATCAGTCATAAGTATACAATACGATTGATCTGCACCTCTGCCCACACGACCTCGTAGCTGATGAAGCTGAGACAACCCAAACCGCTCAGCATTTTCAATAACCATTACTGTCGAATTGGGAACGTCAACACCAACTTCAATGACTGTCGTTGCTACCATAATTTTAGTCTCCCCGCTGGCGAATCGTTTCATCTCATAACGTTTCGCATCGGATTTCATTTTACCATGAATGATTCCAATCGGTACATCAGGGAATGCTCTCACAATACTTTCATAACCATCCATCAGGTGTTTCAAATCAAGCTTCTCGGACTCGTCTATCAAGGGGTATACACAATAGATTTGTCTTCCGAGATTTAGTTGATCCCTGAGAAATTGGTTAAGCTGAAGGCGGTGGGCATCGTATTTGTGAATGGTCTTTATTGGCTTCCTACCTATCGGAAGCTCGTCGATGACGGAGACATCAAGATCACCATATAACGTCATGGCTAGCGTTCGCGGAATTGGGGTTGCAGTCATAACGAGTATGTGAGGGAACACATCTTTGTTTTTCTGCCACAATTTCGAACGTTGAGCCACGCCAAAACGATGTTGTTCGTCAATGATTGAAAGCCCCAGTTTATTGAACTGAACTTCTTCTTCTAAAAGAGCGTGAGTTCCGACCAGTATATTCAAGCTGCCATCCATCAACGCTTTATGAATAGAAGCTCGTTCTGACTTCTTTGTAGAGCCTGTTAGCAATCCGATTGTGATGTGCATTTTATCAGCGTACCCTTTCAAATTCTTGTAGTGCTGCTGCGCCAGAATTTCAGTGGGGGCCATCAAAGCACATTGTGAATTTTCACTTAAAACGATAAGCATACAGATAAAGCTAACGATGGTTTTACCGCTGCCAACATCTCCCTGTAAAAGCCTGTTCATTTGTTTACCTGACTTTAGATCCAGGTAAATTTCCTTTATTACCTTTTTCTGCGCATTGGTCAGTGCAAAAGGCAGGTGCTCTTTATAAAATTTATTCAGCAGAGTTGTGTTCTGAAATACCAACCCCTTGAACTTAGCTTGTCGCACAAGCTTCATCTTCAAAAGCCTAAGCTGTATGTAAAACAATTCCTCAAATTTCAATCGAAGCTGTGCGCGCGCCAGTAGCTCGTATGTGGGCGGTATGTGAATGTAATGCAGCGCATCCGTTTTCGAAATCAAATTTTCGGTGTTGATGATCGATGCTGGCAATGTCTCTCGAATTTTTGAAACCGAAATACTTAGCAGCGTCTGTACAAACTTCGAAAATACTTTACTATCGATACGCTTGGCGCGTAGCTTCTCCGTAATGGGATAGATGGGTTGGAGGAAGCCGGAGTTTGTGTTTGATCCAACAGCTATTTCCAATTCAGGATGTGCAATATTAAAATGGTTTCCAAAGCGCGCGGGCTTTCCAAAGGCTACATATTCTACGCCCGGTTTAATCTTTTCATAGATCCAACTGATACCCTGGAACCAAACTAGTTCGATTTCACTCGATTGATCTGCAAGCGTTACTACAAGTCTCTTCTTAAAGCCCGTACCGATAATCTCTTTTTTCTTGATCTTTCCTTTTAACTGCACATACTGCATTTCATCGTGCACCTCGGCTATAGAATAAAACTTCGTTCTATCTTCGTAACGAAAAGGGTAATGCTGAATAAGATCACCGAAAGTAAATATCGACAACTCCTTGTTAAGCAGCGCGGCGCGTTGTGGGCCAACTCCCTTCAAATATTCGATTGATGTCGAGAAGAATCCTGCCATTAAATAAACTACATTCAAAACTCAAAATTATTTGCGCAACGCTATCATACTCAAATATATTTCTGATAACTTCGCAAGCGAATTAAACCATAGGTTAAAAATTCTGTTAAATAGAATACTTTAGTTTGAGCCAGCTATGAAAGTTAATTCGACAGTTTACAAAGGTATTGAGTTCATTGAGATCTCAACTTTACCGAGCGAGCAGCGAACCTCGCTTTTGCAAGCGATAAATCCCGAACTTCTGATCAAGATACTGGTTGATGGCAAGCTTATGCCAAGGTGTATCCAATATAAAGTTTATGAGGAGTGGTATGACACCGAATACAAACCACTTGTGAAGAAGGAGAGCAATGCTATCCCTGAATCCAGGGGTAACGAAGTGAAGGCAAACCTCCCCATCTAATCCCAGATTCCTTTATCTGGTACAATCTCAAGAATATTACCTTCCGGATCTTCGAAGTAGAAAGATTTAGCACCACTCTGCCATTTGACTTCATCGATTACACGTACACCTTTGGCTATTATTTCTGCTTTGACCTTTTCATACTCCGCCGTGTTGACCTCAAATGCTACGTGTTGCTTGCCTCCACCATAATGTCCCGGCGGCGAAACTTTGTACCTGGAATCTTCCGGATTAAAACACAAGAGCACTGAACTGCCTAAGCGAAAGAAAATATGTTTTCCTGGCTCGTAATTTATGATCGGTAGTTCCAAAATCTCGCTATAAAATTCTTTGACCGCTCCCAGATCCCGAACATATAGACATGTTTCTTTTATCTTGATGTATTTCATGAACAAAGCTGTTTTTTGGCAGAGTGATATTCGGCCCACATTTCGCGTAGTATATCTCCAGCAGGTTGTATACGATTTATCATAGAAGATATCTGGCCTATTTCCAATTCTCCTTCGTCAAGGTTTCCTTCGAAAATGCCAAGCTTTGAGCGCCCTCTGCCCAACAGCTCGATCAATGTTTCTTTTGATGCGCCAGCATTTTCTGCTTCCTGCACCCGGCGGAAAAATTCGTTCCTTACCATTCTAACCGGTGTGAGCTGCTTTAGTGTCAGGATCGTATCACCTTCCTGAAGTTCAGTAACCCGTCTCTTAAAGTTTTCGTGAGCAGATGATTCTTCGCTGACGGCAAAACGGGTACCGACCTGAAACCCTTGAGCGCCCAGAACCTCTGCCGCAAGCATTGCTCGTCCACTGCCAATACCTCCGGCGGCGATCAGTGGGATGTCAATCGCCTCTCTTATCATAGGTAGCAACACAAATGTTGTCGTCTCTTCGCGACCGTTGTGGCCCCCGGCCTCAAACCCTTCCCCCACCACTGCGTCGACTCCCGACTCTTGAGCTTTTTTCGCAAACCTTACACTTGAAACGACGTGCACAACGACTATTCCATTATCTTTCAATAATTGGGTCCATATACCCGGGTTTCCCGCAGAGGTAAAAACAATCTTGACGCCCTCTTCGATTACAATCTCCATGAGTTGTTTTATGTCAGGATATAGGAGCGGGATATTAACGCCAAACGACTTATCGGTTGCGGCTTTACACTTTTGAATATTTTCCCGAAGGATGTTGGGATACATTGAGCCCGCGCCAATCAGGCCCAAACCCCCAGCTCGGCTTACCGCCGACGCAAGCCGCCAACCACTACACCAGACCATACCGGCCTGGATGATCGGGTATTCTATCTTGAAAAGATCTGTTATACTTGTTGATGCTAAGGCTACCTTTCTTGGCTCCATATAGGGTTAAGATTAATAAGAATCGATTAATTCACAGTCGACGACTTTAAGGCTCTTGGAGTTGTCCACAAAGAATCCATTGAAAAAATTCCTCATAACTTGCTGTTTGTCTGATCATTAACGGGTAATCCTGGCGTAATGTGGATAAGTCACGCCTTTTGTGGAATTCTTTTTGAGTTAATTTTTTTTATTTCTAAGTACTTGAATTATAATGAATTTATATAAAACCAGGTTCCAGGCGTAATGCAATAATCCCTGTTTATGAAATTAAAATGTGTTATTCTATCGATACTTTTAGTGCCAGCCTTTCTACTGGTCAGTGATAATGTCAATGGCCAAAAAGCCACGATAATAAAGTTTGATAGCCTGCAGGAAATTCTGGATTCAAAGGACGACAAAATACATGTCATAAATTTTTGGGCAACCTGGTGTGCTCCTTGTGTAAAAGAGCTTCCACTCCTGGAAATAATAAATGGCCGTAGTGATCTTAATACTAAAATAACATTGGTAAATCTCGACTATGCTGATAAGGTTGAGAAAGTCGATGAATTCTTGGCGAGAAAAAACATCCGCTCTAGGGTGTTGTTACTGGATGAGGTGGATTACAACGCCTGGATCGATAAAGTAGACAAAGCGTGGACTGGCGCAATTCCAGCTACCTTGATTTTCAATCCTAAGACGGGGAAGCGACGATTTGTGGAGAGGGAATTGAAAGATGGTGAACTGGAGGAGCTGATAGCATCATTGAAATAAGTCTGATCGTTAACCTAAAAAAACAACTATGAAAAGCATGAAATTTATTGGACTGGCTGGTCTGTTCCTGATTTTATCAGCTTCCAAACCATTGAAGTATGAGGTGGGAGATGCTGTGGCTGATTTCAAACTAAAGAATTTTGATGGCAAAATGATTTCGCTTTCGGATTATAAGGATGGCAAGGGCGCAATTGTAATTTTTGATTGCAATACTTGTCCGTACTCCAAAGCCTACAACGATCGGATAATAGCGTTGAATAAAAAATATGCACCGAATGGATTTCCAGTAATCACAATAAATGCGAATGATCCTCAAATTTCTCCGGGCGATTCTTTTGAAGAAATGGTCTCCAGGGCGAAACAAAAGAAGTATGATTTTCCATATCTGATCGACGAAACTCAATCCGTGGCTAAAGCGTTTGGCGCCACTAATACGCCTCACGTTTTTGTTCTGCAAAAGGCTGGTGATGGATTTCAAGTTGCCTACATTGGAACGATCGACAACAATAGCCGCGATGCGTCGGCAGTAACCAAAAAATACGTGGAGGATGCTGTTGATGCCCTAATCGCCGGCAAAGTTGTAAGCACTAAGTCTACAAAAGCTATCGGGTGCGGCATCAAATGGCGAAACTCCTAACGAAAGGGTTTCAGAGTGACGGTGGCCAGTGATCCAATCGGCGATTTAGCATACCGTCGCCTTTAAAGGACGTCTGAGCCTCCAAGGCTTTTACAAACAAATGCGATAGATTGGCCTCACCGTGAGTATTGTGCCTCTGCTGTCTCCTCGATCGACCCCTTTTGACTGCTTCCTTTTTGCCGGTGTAAGAAAAAGGTAAAGCATCTTCAAGAAATTGTAAACGATGGCACAAAGGTTGCATTAAATAGCAGTAAACAAACTTGCTATGAAAATGTTAGGGGCGGTAGCCATGCTATTTATTAGCGTGCAATTGATGGCGTATGACTCTGGAATTGCAGTGCAGGTGGAAAAAGGCGCAACCATGCAGGTATACGTTAACGGAAAACTTTATAACAAACAACCCGGAAAATTTTTACGTGTACGAAGTACTCCGGGTCTTTTCCATCTGGAGGTGAAAGTTCTTAACCCTTGGAACAAACAATGGTATGTAGTGAAAAAGGATATTCGTGTCGAAAAAGGCTATGAGTTCCAATATAAAGTTGTGTTTGTGAACAGAACAAAGCCTGAATTGCGCGAAGTAAAAAAGTATCCGATGTATTCCAGATACTTTTTAAACAACGACCTTTATAATAAACATCCGGTCGCGTAATTATATCCGCCTAGACCGGGTGACCATTAAGACTATTAGCACTACAAATAAGACCGTAAAGAGATTCCAGTGAAAGAAACCGCCGAAAGGCCAATCCCAATTAAATAGCCATCCGAAAATACCTCCGATCACTGCAAAAACACCGCCGAACACTGCTGCTATAATCCCGAACACCGCTCCGAACACCCCGGCAACAATACCAAACAACCCACCCGCAATTCCAATCCAGATAGGAAATGTGAGAACGATGAGGACGACGATAAGCACGGTCGAGGAAGAACTTCTTGATTGCTGCATATGGATTGGTTTGAAATCTTAATTACCAAAAACCGTGCATATGAGTGTCATCCCTGTTTTCAAAGGAAAAATGGCACTTAACGATTTCTAAGTGTTGAGAAATGAACAACTTCAATCATTTTTCCGAACAATAAAAAAGGCCAGCCCCGCATAGAACCGACCTTCTCAGTCTAGGTTAATAAACATCTTTAGAAAGGATATTCTCCTTTCTCAATAACATAATCGGCGACCTTTCGTCTTGCCTCTTTTAAATTATAAGGATCAATTTTTGTGAATCTTTTCAGACCGAGCAACATCAATCGCAATTCATCTCCATCTGCAAATCCCATAATAGAGTGCTTACCTGCGAGCGTGGCTTTTTCAACCGCATGATGCAGATAAATCATAGCCATTTCCTTATGAATGGAAATGTCTTTATCTCCGCGCGCAACCAGTTTCTCGACGCGCAATAACGCAGATTCAGCAACATAGCATTCAATCAGTATGTCCGCTAAATTCGTGAGCAACTCCTGTTCATCGGAAAGCTTCATCATATATTTCTGCACCGCTGCGCCGGCAATCATTAAGCCGGCCTT
Organism: uncultured Chryseolinea sp.; assembly: GCA_946478915.1. The sequence goes on along the minus strand of CAMLER010000005.1, from coordinate 1,675 downwards.
CTTCAAATTAGCGATCACCTTCTTTTCCTTTGAAAATATCCCCTCCTCTTCGCTGGCTCCAAAGTCGGGTATCGCGAGCAGTTCCTTTTGCACAGCCATAGCAGGCGTCATCAGGTCAATGCTACCTTTCAAAGCACGCTTTACCAGCATGTCGATGGTGAGCATGCGATTTATTTCATTTGTTCCCTCAAAAATTCGATTGATGCGCGCATCGCGGTAGGCCCGGTCCATTGGACCATCTGCCGAGTAACCCATGCCACCATATATCTGCACACCTTCGTCTACGACAAAATCGAGCACTTCGGAGCCATGTACCTTCAGGATTGCGCATTCAATGGCAAATTCTTCAAGCGACTTAAGCCTGGCTTGCGATGCCTCCTTTCCTGAGCTAACGAGTGCGCTATATGCATCATCAATATTTTGGCCCGCGCGATAGCAAGCAGACTCTGAAGCGAAGACCCTCGTAACCATCTCAGCAATCTTATGCTTTATTGCCCCAAAATTTGAGATTGATGTACCAAATTGCTTGCGTTCCTTCGCATAATTTACAGCAAGGGAAATGGTGCGCTTTGAACCACCTATCGCCGCCACGCCAAGTTTGATGCGGCCAATATTCAAAATATTAACAGCGATCTTAAATCCATTTTCTCTTTGCGATAACAGGTTCTCGGCCGGCACTTTACAGTCATTAAAAAAGATCTGTCGCGTGGAAGACCCTTTGATTCCCATTTTATGCTCCTCTTCATTCATCGTAATTCCTCCGAAGGATTTCTCGATAATGAAAGCACTAAGATTTTTGTCGGACTCGATCTTTGCAAAGACTATAAAGACATCGGCAAATCCACCATTGGTGATCCACATCTTTTGCCCGTTGATCGTATAGTGACTTCCGTCCGCAGATGGTATCGCCTTCGTCTTTCCCGAATTTGCATCGGAACCCGAATCGGGTTCCGTCAGGCAATAAGCTGCCTTCCATTCGCCCGTAGCCAACTTAGGCAGATACTTCTTTTTTTGATCCTCACTTCCATAGTATAGTATTGGAAGTGTCCCTATCCCCGTGTGCGCCGAGAGTGCTACAGCTAAAGAATGACCTCCGCCGATGACTTCCGCCACAAGCATTGTTGTATTAAAATCCATCCCGAATCCACCGTACTCCGATGGAACTGATGTTCCCAACAAACCAAGTTCACCCGCCTTGTCGAGCAGCGACGGCATTAAGGCAGGATCCTTCATAGAATCGATTTCATCCAGCCTGTTGAAGATTTCTTTTTCCAGAAAATCCTGACACTGCTGTCTTATCATTTTCTGTTCTTCATTAAAGTCTTCAGGGATGAAAATTTCACTGGCAAAAGTTTCTCGTATGAGAAATTCTCCACCTCTTATAGCTTTAAGTTTTTCCGATTCTTTACCCATCTCTATAGAATTCCGTGATGAAATATTCAATACTTTTTTCTAGTTCAGCAGCTCATAAATACCAGCTACGCCCTGTCCGCCTCCAACGCATGCCGTTACCATGCCGTACTTCTTTTTACTTCTTCGCAGTTCATTGAACAACGTTAGCGACAAGCGAGCTCCCGAACTTCCAAGTGGATGTCCGATAGCAATAGCCCCACCGTTAACATTTAGTTTGGACGGATCGATATTCAACTCTCTCACAACGGCCAGGGACTGCGCT
>CAMLER010000004.1 GCA_946478915.1 uncultured Chryseolinea sp. | reverse complement strand
ATCAGGAACCTTGGCGGATTGAGGAAAAAACTTCCGACCGTTTTCGGTGTGTTTGTAGTCGCTGGGAGTTCGCTTGCCGGGCTTCCATTTTTTTCGGGCTTTTTATCGAAGGACGCCATCCTTACGGCCGTCATCTCATGGACTGGTATGGGCCTCTCCTGGAAATGGTTTATTGCCGCGGGTGTCTTCTTTGTTAGCTTTTTAACTGTCGCGTATACCTTTCGATTGATATGGGACATTTTTTTTGGTGAAGAAAAAAAAACGGCCGGCTTGTCAGTATCCGAACCACCAGTTGTAATGCAAGCGCCCATCATAATTTTAGCCGTTTGCTCCTTATGGTTTATCATTTCCTGGAACCCGTTCATACATACGCGTTGGGGCCAGCTTCACACAGAACATAATTGGACCATCACAATTTTTTCAGTAGGATGGATCATAGGTGCACTGATCGTCTCATACCTCTCGCGAAAGCGTCAACACCTTTTCAAAACTTTGTACCATGGCTTTTATATCGATCATGTCCATCATTGGACTACCAGGCAATTAGCGTTTCCGTTGGCGCGGACAACGGCAAAAGCAGACAAAAAATGGGTAGATGGATTCATACACGCGACTGCCTATGGCCAGGTAATTATTGCCCATGTCGCTGGCTGGTTTGACCGGACGTTTGTTGACGGAATAGTAAATGGAATGGCAGGTGTGGTAAAGGGTGTCGGTGGATTTACGCGTTCGTTCCAGGCGGGCAAAATTCAGCTTTATATTTTCTGGTCCGTATTTACAATCATTATTTTTCTAATTTGGACACTGCTTTAAAAAGCCAGATTATTAACAGATAATTATTGATGCAGCAATACCTGATTTCATTTCTAATATTCAGTCCCCTGGCTGCTGCATTCATTGGACTATTCGTTTCTCCAAAAGCAACAACAACCTTTCGATACATAACACTGGCTGCGAACATAATTCAGATTGTCGTTGCTATTAGTATGGTGATCTCGTTTGATCGTGCAGGCGAAATGCAGTTCGTCGAGCATCAACCGTGGATAACGCTGGACCTTGGCGCGTGGGGAATGTTAAAGGCAAGCTACTTCGTTGGAACGGACGGACTTAATTTCCCGATCGTAATACTCTCTGTTTTCATCCTTTTTATTGCAACCATTTCCTCCTGGAATGTATCCCAAAATGTGAAAGGATATTTCTTATTGCTGTTGATTTTGAACGCTTCCATTCTAGGAAGTTTTACCGCGTTGGATTTTCTGTTGTTCTATCTATTCTTTGAATTTATGTTGCTGCCTATGTTCTTCCTCATCGCTATATGGGGAGGTCCAAGAAGAGAATATGCATCCATCAAATTTTTTCTGTATACACTATTAGGATCGATCTTCATTTTAATCGCGATGATCGGACTATACATCTCAGTTCATGATCCTTCTTCATCCGGTGTGTTGGTTCATACATTCAACATACTTCACATGACAGAACCAACGAACTTTATTTCGAATACGATTTTGGATCCCAACAACCCATGGATGATTGGCCCATACAATGCAAGACTTTGGGCTTTTCTACTTTTGTTCGTCGGATTTGCGATCAAGTTACCCATGGTACCTTTCCATACGTGGCTACCTGATGCACACGTAGAGGCGTCAACTCCAATTTCTGTAATCCTCGCTGCGCTGCTGCTTAAAATTGGGGGGTACGGTTTACTCAGGATCGCTTTCCCGGTTTTTCCGGAAGCTGCAATTTATTTCGGCTGGATGATCGGATTGATGGGGGTTATCTCAATTATTTATGGCGGCCTGAATGCGATGGCCAGCGCCGATCTTAAGCGACTTATTGCCTATTCATCAGTGTCTCACATGGGATTTGTACTGCTGGGCATGGCCTCCCTCACTTCTGAAGGTGTTGCTGGTTCAGTGTACCAAATGATCAGCCACGGTATCATTACGGCTATGTTGTTCCTTATTGCAGGAGTATTGTATGACCGCACGCACGACAGAATGATAAGCAGCTATTCCGGGTTGTCTTCAAAAATGAAGTCGTATACAACGCTTGTGCTGATCGCCTTCTTTGCCTCCTTAGGCCTGCCAGGTTTTTCCGGTTTCATTGCGGAAATAATGGTCTTTCTGGGAGCATTCCGGTCGGGAACTGCAAACGGAATTTTGCCTGAGGCATTTGCCATCATTGCAACGCTTGGATTAATACTGGGTGCGGCTTACTACCTATGGACGTTGCAGCGTATGTTTTTTGGTCCTTTTAATCTTAAGCCAGGTTTATCGCAAGAGAGATTATCCGACCTGACCAAAAGTGAACTTCTCATGTTGGTGCCACTTGCAGCGGCGACATTGTGTTTTGGTATCTTTCCACAGCCATTACTGGAAATAATTGACCCATTCGCAAAGCACTTTACAGACTTTGTACTTAAAACAGGGACTAACCTAACCTTACCCTATACGCCGTGACAGGGTTAGCAGATCAATTGAATTCGATTCGGATGAGTTTCGGACTTTTCATCCCTGAAACAATTCTGTCGATTGCCATTATTCTTCTAATCATAGCCGGACTGTTCAGAAAGGACGGCGTACATCTGCATTTGATTGCTTTCCTGGGGTTCGCTGCAGCGCTTTGCGTCCATGTTCTCCATTGGGAAAATTACAATGAGCCGCTGAACATTTTTAATGGGATGCTTCGGAGCGATTCATTCTCGGCATACCTGAAAATATTGGTTGATGTAGCAGGTATTCTGACCGTTGTACTGACGTGGAGAAATCCAAACCAACAGCGTCTGTCTGAATTATATGCCCTGATTGTAACGGTATCACTGGGCGCCCACCTGTTGTTGATGAGCATTAATCTTGTCTCCGTTTTTATTTCACTGGAGATGATCTCTATCAGCTCCTATGCGCTCACAAACTTTTCATTCTCGAAAGGCAGCGCTGAGGGAAGCCTTAAATATTTTCTTTTCGGATCGGTTGCATCGGCTGTAATGCTCTACGGATTTACATTATTATATGGACTGACAGGAACGCTGAACTTTCCCTCCGCTGAATTTGCCAGAGGACTCATAAACAATCAGTCGCCCCTTCTTCTTATGGCGGGCTGCATGGCGCTGGCCGGATTCTTTTTCAAGATGGCTGCTGCGCCATTCCATCCCTGGGCACCTGACGTGTATGAAGCTGCTCCGATGCCTGTCGTAGCTTTTTTTTCTGTGGTTCCAAAATTAGCAGGTGTCGGTATTATCACACGGTTCTCCTTGGCGTTGAACGTGTTTGGTCAGGCTGGCCATGATTGGCAGTTTGTTATTTGTTTTATAACCATGCTGACCCTTACAGTGGGAAATTTCTCAGCGTTGTGGCAACAAAAGCCGAAAAGGCTGATGGCTTACTCTTCCGTCGCACAATCAGGTTTCCTGCTCGTAGGCGTCGCTGCCTTTATACCGTCCGGCGTTAATTTCATGTTATTCTACGCAAGCATTTTCGTACTGATCAATTACCTGGTGTTTCTTTACCTCCAGTATTTCGAAGCACAGGGTTTTGGTTCTGTGGAATCCTTTGCCGGTGCGGGAAGGCACTACGCGTTGCCTGCTGTCCTGCTGCTCATTGGAATGATCGCGCTGACAGGATTACCTCCCACCGCAGGATTTACTGCTAAACTCTTTGTCTTTACCTCCACCTGGGAAGCTTACCAATTATCAGGAAAGCCAGTGTTGTTGTGGCTTCTCGTTTTTGGACTGCTTAATACGGTGATCGCACTTTTTTATTACCTGAAAATTCCCTTTTATTCTTTTATCAAAAGAGGGTCTCATGATCGTATAAAACCGACACAAACGTTTGAAAACATACTCGGACTAAGCCTGGTGATACTCATACTTCTTTTGTTCTTCCAGCCTCATCTATTGATGAGATGGATTAATAAAATTAACTTTGTGCTTTAGCCGTGACCTTTTAATCGTGATCAGTTGTTCATATGGCATTCAATCGCTGGGTTTAATAATACGATTGGGTAAGACGGATCGAAATGTGCAATGAAACGGAAAAGAACAAATGACTGATCAGATTCTTCACGAGTGTGGCATAGCAATGATCCGCCTCCGAAAGCCTCTCTCCTATTACATCGAAAAGTATGGGTCGATGTACGCAGTCAACAAGATGTATATCTTAATGGAGAAGCAGCATAACCGGGGACAGGACGGCGCCGGGATTGCTAACATCAAAATCGATATTGACTCCGGCCACCGTTACATTAGCCGTTACCGTTCAATCAAATCTCAACCCGTCGCAGCCCTCTTCAAGAAGATCGCCAAAAAATATAGGAAAGCACAAAAAGAAGGAAAACAAAAATATAAGAACGAGCGATGGCTTAAAGAAAATGTAGCTTTTACAGGCGAGCTTTGGTTAGGACATCTTCGTTACGGAACACATGGGATGAACAGTATTGAAAACGTTCATCCTTTTTTACGTCAGAACAATTGGAGAAGTCGCAATCTGGTAATGGCCGGCAACTTCAACATGACCAATGTTGACGAACTTTTTGACCTGTTGGTTGATTTGGGCCAACATCCCAAGGAAAAAGTTGATACCGTGACCGTGATGGAAAAGATCGGCCACTTTCTGGATGAAGAAGTTCAGGGCCTCTTCGACAAGTACAAAGACAAATTCACAAACCGCGAAGTATCTGAAATCATCGAGAACGAATTGAACCTTGCGCGGATGCTTCGAAGGGCGTGCAAGGACTTCGATGGAGGTTATACTATGGCAGGATTGATTGGCTCAGGTTCCGCTTTCGTTGTTCGGGATCCAAATGGTATTCGTCCTGCTTATTACTACGCAAACGATGAGGTTGTTGTCGTTGCCTCCGAAAAACCGGCAATCAAAACAGCTTTCAATATCGACTACAACCAGATTGAAGAAATCAAGCCTGGTCATGCACTTATTATAGATAAGAGCGGTGAGTATGCGCAACATATGATCACTACTCCGGGCGACAAAAAGTCTTGCAGCTTCGAAAGAATCTATTTTTCCCGCGGCAACGATCCCGATATATACAAAGAACGTAAACAACTCGGCCGCCTTCTGGTCCCACAAGTGTTGCGCGCCATAAATTTCGATATCAGAAATACTGTTTTCTCCTACATACCGAACACAGCTGAAACTGCTTTTTATGGCTTGATGGCTGGTATCGAGGATTATCTTATCAAGAAACAAAAGGACATCATCATCGATCAAAAACCGACCGTCGATTCTCTCGAAGATATTTTATCCTTCCGTCCGAGAATAGAAAAGTTGGTTTTGAAAGATGTAAAGCTTCGAACCTTCATCACCGACGATGAACATCGGGACGAAATGGTAGCACACGTGTATGATACTACTTACGAAGTAATCCGAAAAGGTATCGATACCCTGGTGGTTATCGACGATTCGATCGTAAGGGGAACCACGCTTGAGAAAAGTATTTTAAAAATGCTGGACCGGCTGGAACCGAAGAAGATCGTTGTGGTTTCGTCGGCACCCCAAATCCGGTTTCCCGATTGTTACGGAATCGATATGAGCAGAATGGGTGATTTTGTTGCCTTTCGGGCGATGACTGCCCTATTAAAGGAGCACAGTAAGGACTACATCCTTGGAGAAGTCTATGAGAAATGTCTCCGCGCAAAAGACCGGTCGCATCAGGAAAACTACGTCAAGCAACTTTACGATCAATTCACGTACGAGCAGGTATCTGCAAAAATATCAGAGATTGTAAAGCCTGCCGACACGAAGGCCGAAGTTGAAGTCGTTTTTCAAACTGTCGAAAACCTACATAAAGCCATCCCGAATCATGCCGGCGACTGGTATTTTACTGGTAACTACCCGACACCCGGTGGGATGAAAGTAGTGAACCGCGCCTATGTAAATTATATGGAAGGGCGACTTGTACGCGCCTACTGAGAAAGGTAAACAGTAATCGGGTAATAAAGTAATCTGGTGGTACGCTCGATTTCGATGGGTACGTATTGAACCTATTTCCATTTGCAAGAAAGGTATAAGGTATAAAGGTATGCGGTATTAAGAGATTTTTGCCAAAGCAGTTTCTAAAGCTGTCAGCTGACAGCTTCAAAGTCAGCTTATATAAAAATCAAACACAATCCTATTCATACACCTGAAGTGTCCTCTCGGGCACTTATCAAACCCCTTTGAACTGCAAGGCCTGCACTCAAGCCGGTTGTTCTCGAGCACCGTAAACCTTGTACGATAAGGATACTTCCCAAACATCAGGATCGTATTTCCCCACAGACCGTAAATGTCTCTTTTGAATGCCGATGCCACGGGGATAAACTCATTGTCGAACGTGAACACTGCCCGCGATTGCCTGATGACACTAGCCATCTGGTTGAAATTAAATTTTCCACAGGCATTATACACTACCGTTCGCTTATTGAGTTGAAACAATCCTTCATCATAAGTGACCGATACCGACTTACCAAAAAAACTGCTTACTACTTCACCCGTTTCAAAATCCGTTTTTTCTCCAAGAAGTACTATGGGTTTATTGATCTTATCACACAACTCTATCATCCGGTCTATGGGCAACTTTCGAGTGTTATATTTTGCACTGATACAGAACACCATAAATTCGCCCTGAAATTCTTGCGGCAACCACTCCCTTAAGACCTTATCTTTTTCCGGAATAAAATAATCGAGTCCCAATTCGTCGGGTTTGAGTTTTAGGGCCTGAACGCTTTCAAACATCCGCTGGACAAGATGCTTGTTTGGTAATTGATCGATTTTGAGATTTACCATCAACCACTGTTTCCACCGCAGTGAATTTAGAGCATACGACTTGGTGTTTAGCAGCGTGGTAAGACATGCGGCACTCCATTCTTCTGAAAGATTTACAATCAAGTCAAACTTCTCCTTATTAAGTCGCCGAAAATTTTGCCAGATGGATTCAACCGAAAAATGGATGTTATCAACATAGGGATTCTCATCCAAGGTAAACGCTGAAGACAAGTCGGCGAAAGCATGCAATTCAACTTCATCCAATTGAACTTTAAGCGCACGGATCAGAGGCGTGGCAAACACCACATCAGCGATAGAAGATCCGCATATAACCAAAGCCTTCAATCTTCAATTGTTTTTGTTTCGGAAAATTCTAACAAGAGAGAGTTTCCACCCCAGCCTCCTCGAGAAGGCAAAATTAAGCGTATAAATGCGTTGTGATCCGTTTTGTTTTGAATTTTTGGTATTGATTGATCATACACTGTACCCGGGTGGTTATTGCTGTGGCCAGGAACCGCCAGCAACGAAGCATATACCGCTATAGCTAGCAGGAAAATACAAAGACTATTTACTAATTTGTAAAGTCATAAAAGAAGAATCATGAATTACTGGCTCGTTAAGACTGAACCCGATACCTTTTCATGGGATGACCTTATACGCGATAAAAAAACAGTATGGGATGGCGTCCGGAATTTTCAGGCAAGGAGCAACCTGAAGGGTATGAAAAAGGGGGACCTGGTATTCTTTTACCACACAGGCGATGAAAAAGCTATTGTAGGCATTGGCAAGATCATTAAGGAGGGATATCCCGAACCCAATGATAAGGATTGGGTCGCCGTAGATATTGCGCCTGAGCGAAAATTAAAAAATCCCGTAACCCTCGCACAAATCAAAGCGGATAAGCGTTTTGCTAATATGGTGCTGGTTAAGGCATCTAGGTTATCTGTTCAGTCCGTAAGACCGGAAGAGTTCGACCTCATACTGGAATTAAGCAATACAAAATGAAGTTATCCCCTTCTTTCGTGATCGTATATGGTATTTCTGCGTTCGCTTTGACCATTATTCTTTTTACATCATCTGCGTCGTTTGGACAGGTCTCGCAAACCAGCCGATACGAGCGAGAGCAAAAAAATTCCGAAGATTATTTTAATGTTATTTCACTGAAACAGGATGGGCTTGCCTTATTCCGCGAACGCGACAAATACAAAAACAGCAATAAGGTCTGGGAACTGATCCTGCTGGACACAGCCCTGCAAGAGAAATCTGTGATCGAACTCGAAATTAATGATCGATATAAAATGGTCGGTTATGAAATTGCGCCAGACTACCTGTATTTTCTTTACAGAACAGGAGAAACAACAAAGAACGACTTTGAACTTGTAACAGTCGATCTGACATCAAAGGAGATCACTAAAAATCAGATTAAGCCCGAACTGGACTTCAAATTAACCCATTTCATAAAAGCAGGAAATAACTTCGTGTTTGGGGGATATGTGAATAACGAGCCTGCTATTGTTCTTTATGAGTTTGCCGACAAGCAGCTTCGCGTGATACCGGGTTTCTTTCAGAAGGATACCGAACTGGTAGATTTGCGCACAAACCAAAATCAAACCTTTAATACGGTTTCAATTGATCGGGGCTCTAAAGATAATCGCAAACTTATACTGCGTACTTTTGATGAAACAGGAAAGCAATTATTGGAGGACATTGTACCGATCGACGAGCAACGGTCACTGCAAACGGGCATTTCGAGCGCATTGGAACGCGAAGATCTTGCGATCATGGGAACATGGGGTGAAAGGAACTCAAAACAGTCAACCGGATTCTACTTTTTGGAGGTTAATCCCTTCCAGGAGCAAAAGATCAAGTATGTGGATTTCGGACAGCTAGACCATTACCTGGACTATTTGAATCCGAAACGGGCTGAACGCATTAAGCAAAATTCCAAAGATGATGCTGCTGCCGGCAGAATTCCTAACTACCTGAATTATGTAATGCCGTACGACGTGGCTGAATACGAACACGGTTTTCTTTTGCTCGCCGAAGTCTATAGCCCGGTTTCCAATGTTAATCCCTACTATACAAATCCCTATTACTATAATCCATATTATAGCCCATACGGATTCTATCCCTATGGTTATTATTATCCGGGAATGGGCAGGATGTATCGACCCTATATGTACAATAGTTCGTCGCGCAACACCAATGATGTACGAACTGCGGAAACGGTATTGTTGTCGTTCAGCAGCGATGGTAAAGTGAACTGGGACCACAGCATAAAACTGGATGAGAAGAAAATGCCCGGCCTGGAACAAGTCACTGATTATTGCATTGTGAACAATCAGCTTTATTTTATGTATAAGAAAGAATCCGAGCTGAAGCTGAAAGTGATTGGGTTGGACAATAGCGAGGTCAGTGAAAATACAATTAAGGTACAAACGAACGACCCTCAAGATGAAATCAGGACCGACAAAGAATTTGAAGGCGGCGTTCGCCAATGGATGCCGGATTCTTTTTTTGTGTGGGGCTATCAGACAATAAGAAATACAACAAAAGCAGATCGCGTGAGAGATGTATTCTACATCAACAAAGTGGTTGTTAAGTAATGGGATACTCTTCCTGTGCTTAACTTTTTTTCAGGGCAATGCGCAACAGGTTTCGCAGACAAACCGCTATGAGCTGCCGCTGGAAAAAAACGACTACTTTGAAGTGATGCCTTCTCAGGAAGATGGCATTTTTTTATATCGGCGATTATACGCTGCAACCGACGATAAACTTGAAATCATTAAGCTTGATACTGCTTTCAATGTAAACTGGAAAGGCTACCTATCGCTTGACAAGCGCATGCAACTCATGGCTAAGCGCGCTGTAGGCGGACAATTCTATTTGTTATTGAGGCGCCTGGATGTACGCCGAAATAACATGGAGATCTATTCTGTTTCCCAAACAGATGGAGCTTATATTAAGTATGAAGTAAGAAATTACATACCTTTTGCTCCTACTGAATTTCATATCACGGAAAAAGCGGCGTTGATCGGCGGGTACTTTAATCATGTTCCCGTTGTTATGTCGTACTCATTTGCAGAGCAGCGGTCAAAAATTCTTCCCGGTTTGCTCAACGAGGTTGGCGAACTTACACAGATCAAAACTTTTCCTGATGGTTCGTACGATGTTCTGATCAGTGCGCGAAATTATATAAAACAGCAAACGGTTTGGATAAAGAGCTATGACTCGGAGGGGAACTTACAATCGAATTATTCATTGATTCCCGAAGAAAACAAGCATTTGATCTTTGCCCGCGCAATGAAGACCGACGACGATGTGCAGCTTATCGCTGGGGTATATGGCGGACGAAATTCAGAGTTTTCAAGAGGACTCTTCATGGCGAGCGTGGATCCGTCCGGCCTTCAGCAACTCCGTTACTACAATTATGGAGATCTGAAAAATTTTTTCAAGTACATGAAGGCAAAGCGCGAGCAACGGGTAAAGGACAGGATTGAGCGGCGCAAGATCCGAGGCAAAAGAATCAGATTCACCTATCGTTTTCTGGTTCACGAAATTGTCCCGTATAAAAACCAATATGTACTTCTGGGAGAGGCATTTTATCCGCGCTATAAGTCCGTTGATCCAAGTTACAATTTCTTTGGCGGACGTTCGCGCTACCCGGGTTCGTTCAATGGGCGCATATTCGACGGATACAGCTATACCCACGCCGTTGTAATGGGATTTGATGAGAACGGAAAACTCTTATGGGATAACAGCTTTGAGATCAACGATGTCAAAACATTTACTCTCGAACAATTCGTGAAACTGGAAGTTCAGGAAGATCGTATCGCCTTGCTTTACCTTTTTGAAAACGAACTGCGAACCAAAATCATACAGGATGACCAGGTGCTTGAGGGCAAGACATTTGAGCCGATCAGAACGAAGCTGGAAAATGAAGTCGTGAAAAAAGAAGAAACAGAGCTTAGCAAACTTGATTACTGGTACCAGGACTATTTTTATGCATACGGCATCCAGGAAATCACAAACCCCGGTACTGGTAAGCGAAGAGTGTTTTTTATCAATAAGATTTCAGCCAGTGATGGTGAAGGAATGGACCTGGATAAGGAATAAGTGATCGGGGAATAGCTTGACTCATCATCAAAGTGCTGCAACGCCCAGAAGAACGATGGACCTCGAATAACGGACAACGGATAACCGCAGGGGACTCCTTGAACCTTACGCACCAATCCATTACATTTGCCCCGGCGTATGCAGAAAAAGCTCATCCTCGACTCCAACCTCCTCGATATCACGATAAGCCGTCTTTGCCAGCAATTAATTGAAGATCATAATGATTTCACCGATACGGTGATCCTGGGCATGCAACCCCGCGGAATATTTCTTGCCGAGCTCATACATCATAGACTGGAAAAAGAAGTAAAAAAAACTATCCCATTGGGATATCTGGATACCACGTTTCACCGCGACGACTTCAGACGAAGGCAAGTCCCGCTGAAAGCAAATGAAACGCGCGTGCCCTTTATAATTGAAGGTAAGAAAGTAGTACTGGTTGATGACGTGTTATTCACAGGTCGTACAATCCGCGCAGCAATGGACGCGATGATCGCTTTTGGTCGACCGGCTTTGGTGGCATTGTTGGTTCTGATTGATAGAAAATACAATCGCGAACTGCCGATTGCGGCCCAATATGTGGGCAAGGTCGTAAATACTCTTCCAACACAACGCGTGTTGGTAGAACTGGAAGCACAGGGGCATAAACAAAATAAGATCTGGTTGATCAATAAGGATTAGGTATGTCTAAACTCAGTCAAAAACACCTTCTTGGTATCAAAGACATCACCCGTGAAGACATTGAACTCATTTTTGAAACTGCTGATAATTTTAAAGATGTCATAAACCGCCCAATCAAAAAAGTCCCGTCGCTTCGGGACGTGACAATAGCAAATGTGTTTTTTGAGAACTCGACACGCACGAGGCTTTCGTTTGAACTTGCTCAGAAAAGACTCTCAGCGGATGTAATTAATTTTTCCGCATCGAACAGCTCTGTAAAAAAAGGCGAAACACTCCTCGATACGGTGAACAATATCTTAGCCATGAAGGTAGACATGATCGTGATGCGCCACGCCAGTGTTGGCGCGCCTCACTTCCTGGCGAAGCATATAAAAGCAAATATTATTAATGCCGGCGATGGAACGCACGAACATCCAACGCAGGCACTATTGGATACTTTTTCGATTCGCGAAAAATTGGGTGAGGTTTCCGGGAAAAAGGTTGCTATTATCGGGGATATACTTCACTCCCGCGTTGCGTTATCCAACATATTCGCGCTTCAGAAGCTGGGCGCAAAGGTAATGGTATGCGGCCCTCCGACGCTCCTACCGAAATTTATCGGACAACTAGGCATCGAGGTAGAGTTCGACGTAAAAAAAGCATTGCAGTGGTGCGATGTCGCCAACGTCCTTCGAATTCAACTGGAACGTCAACAAATAAAATATTTCCCTTCACTTAGGGAATACTCACTTTATTACGGCATTAATAAAAAGTTGCTTGATAGTCTCAAGAAACAAATTGTCGTCATGCATCCGGGGCCCATTAACAGGGGTGTGGAGTTGAGCAGCGACGCAGCGGATTCTCAACATTCAATTATCCTCGATCAGGTTGAAAATGGTGTTGCTGTTCGAATGGCTGTTCTGTATTTGCTCGCTGGCGCTCATGGAGCCTCCGGTGATCGGTGATGAAGGTGATCGGTACCCGATAGCCATCGGGTCGGTATGCTCGAGCCTAGAGTGTAGTTGACTGGGTAAGCGCAAAACCGCGATATCGAAAATCGAGCCGACCGATTACCCGTTGACCTGATTACCGATTACCTTACCTTTCAAAACGAATAATCACCTATTTTACTGCGTCTAAATCGAATGCTTTACCAGGAAGCATAACCAATCCGGCTTAAATCCGTTTCCATTGAACCAGATTTCGTAGTTTTGTCCAAAAGTGACTTCATGATTTATAATTCCATCGTGGAAACCATAGGGAATACCCCTTTGGTGAAGCTAAATAACGTGACGAAAGGGATTGCGGGAACGATTTTGGCAAAGGTTGAATACTTCAATCCCGGCAATTCAACCAAAGACCGGATGGCAATAAAGATGATTGAGGATGCCGAAAAGGCGGGCCATTTAAAACCCGGCGGCACCATAATAGAAGGTACTTCGGGGAATACCGGGATGGGCCTCGCGCTCGCCGCAATAGCCAAGGGTTATCGCTGCATTTTCACGATGGCCGACAAGCAGTCCCAGGAAAAGATAAACATTTTAAAAGCGGTTGGAGCTGAAGTGATTGTTTGTCCTACTAATGTTCCACCGGATGACCCACGCTCTTATTATTCCATTGCCCGAAAATTGAATAAGGAGATCCCGAATTCTTTTTATCCCAATCAATACGACAACCTGTCCAACACCGCTGCTCATTACGAAACTACAGGACCTGAGATCTGGAAGCAGACCCAAGGAAAGATTACTCACTATGTAGCAACAGTGGGTACAGGTGGCTCAATGTGTGGTACGGCAAAATATCTTAAAGAACAAAATCCCAATATCGTTACCGTTGGTATCGATACATATGGTTCCGTTTTCAAAAAATATAAGGAGACCGGAGTATTCGATGAAAAGGAAATCTACCCATATCTCACCGAAGGATTTGGAGAAGATATTCTTCCAAAAAATGTAAACTTCGATGTTATCGATCTTTTTATTAAGGTAACCGATAAAGACGGCGCTGTTGGTGCGCGAAGACTTTCAAGAGAAGAAGGATTATTTGTGGGATGGTCGAGCGGTTCAGCAATTCATGGTGCTCTTGAATATGCCCGTGAGCATTTGAAAAAAAATGACCTGATGGTTATTCTGCTGCCTGACCATGGGACGCGTTACCTGGCAAAAGTATACAACGATCAATGGATGAAAGATCATGGCTTCCTGGAAACCCGAGCGTTCGGATCAGCCAGAGATATCATCGCCAGCAGAAATGGAAAAGATAGCTTGCACACGGTTAACAAAACGACTACGGTAAGCGAAGCCATACGCCTGATGAGCCGCGAGGGCATCGATCAGATACCCGTGCTGGAAGATGAGAATTTTATAGGAAGCGTGCACGCATCCAGCCTGCTGGAAAGGATTATTCAGGATCCTCAGCTTCACAATAAGAAAGTTTACGATGTGATGGATAAACCCATGTTATTTGTTGCGCCCGACAGTACACTGGATGTTTTATCTTCACTGCTCAATAAAGATAATAAGGCCGTGCTGGTTCGTGATGAACTGGAAAAAGTCCACATCATTACTCAGCACGACGTCTTGAAAGCAATGTCTAGCTAACACCTAACCTGATAGTTGGTAATTGATGTTGGTAACCCGTAATGGAGGCATCGGACTACGTATGCGATTTGCAGTCGCAAGCGTGGGACGTGTAGCCATAGCGTGATAGAATCATGATATAAAATTGAAAACTGTTCTGATCATATTTTTTGTAGTTTCCAGCACCCTTGCAGGTGTATGCCAGCAAGCTCTACCGGATAGCGTAAGAAATCTCGTCGGCGACATGGCACAAGACAGCAACTATGTCGACAAACTAAATAAAATAGCAACAGGGTATCTGAATATTAACCCCGCTACATCCAGAAAGATAGCGGCCCATGTCATTGAAACAGCAACCGGCATAAAACATACGAGGGGATACGCGCGTGGCCTGGTCGTTATGGGTAATTCGTATTGGTATGAAGGCATATATGAATTCGCTCAAAACTATTACTTGCTGGCTGCCCGTCAATATCGAATACTCAATGACAGTCTCGGCCTTGCTCAGGTATATAATAACATGGGAGAAGTCAACAAACGACTGGGCGAAATGGATATGGCCCTTGAATATCTGCTCAGATCGCTGGCAATGAATCAAACGGACTCAACCCGTGCGATGGCATTGTATAATATCGGCGAGCTATACATTACTATGGGGAACTATCAAAAAGCCATCGATTATATCAACCAGTCGATGGACCTCGCCAGGCGCTTTCAAAACCAGAGAATCATTGCGTACAATCACTGGAGCATAGCACGAATAAAAACGGAAGAAAATCATTTCGATGAAGCTTTTAGTCAATATGATACCGCTGAAAAAATATTGGCGGATTTGGGAGAGACAAGATCACTCATCCAGACCTATCAGGACATTGCGTACACATACCGAAAGATGAATAATCTGGATAAGGCAAAATCCTATTTGGATAATGCATCCGCGTTATCAGGAAAGCTGAACGTGCCAGACCTGAGAATAACAACCTACCTGGAATATTTTAAGCTGGATTCGTTGGCAGGGAACTATAAACAAGCCTTGTACTATTTATCACGGCATAATGCCTTAAAAGATAGCGTCTACAATCTTCTGAAAGTAGAGCAAATCGCAAGGGTTCAGGCTATTTACGAAACTGAAAGACATGAACGGGAAAAGCAGGAACTACTTGCAGAAAAAGATAGAAAGGATGCAGCTTTGAAATCCCGCGAGATCCTGATCATCGCTGTGTCAATAAGTTTGATCATCGCAGGAGTTTTTGCCATAATCCTTTCCAGACAGCGGAAGGAAATCTTGCAGGCAAACAAAGATCTTCAGGCGAAGAATGAAGAAATAAGCTTTCAGAAAAATGCAATTGAATCGCAGGCAGAAGCTCTGCTGATTCTCAACGAAGAACTGAAAGACCTTAACAGATCATTGGAAGGAAGGATCGATGAGCGCACAAGACAGATCATCCAGCAAAACCAGCGTCTTGCAGAATATACTTTCGTCAACGCCCATAAGCTTCGCGCTCCTATAGCCAGCATACTTGGATTGATTAATTTATTTCAGCAGGCCGATGCCAAGGAGCAAAAGGTGATCATTAAGCACTTGAAGACTTGCGCAGATCAATTGGATGCCACAATTCGAACAATTAATGTTAATCTCGAAGGCGGTATTGCCGAAACAAAGTCTGTAGGGAAGAAATGGTAGAAGGCGACTTCCCGTCTTGTTAAACTGAATTATTTATCTTCCAGTATTTCAACCTCCACCCTCACATTTTCCTGCGCACGAGTGCTGTGCTTATCGTGAAGAGGTCTTTTTCCACCCCATGCCTTGATCTCAATTCGCGAGGGTTCAATCGCATTCTGGATCATATAATTGCGGATTACCTCCGCTCTTTCCTCTGAAAGTTGTTTGGCAGACCCGAAACCGTCTTTCGTGTTGTTTAACGAGAAGAAATTTTCACTGCCTTTGGCCATAGAAATAATCTTGCCTGCAGCCCCTCCGTTGGTATGACCATGAAGTTTGATCCTGTACTTTGGATTCTCTTTAAGCATATCCAGCAAACTGCTAACCTCATAGCGAGACTCAGGTCGCATGATAGCAGCATCTTTAAAAAAGTAAACGTTATACATTATTGCAATGTCACCTTTTTGCAATCTTGCCAATTCAAACGGCACAACAACTGCCCCGCTTTCGTCCTTAGTCAGACCCTCAGCCTCAGGGTTGTGATAGTCAATATCGCGCTGCACCTTCCTATATCCAAACACTTCACAAACAAACGATACCCTACTCAAGTTGCTGTTGGGAAGTCTTACCGGAATGTTTGCCTTATAGGTACCGATCTTCCGTGTCTTCTCGGTATCAATGGCGTCCACGTCACCTTCGACGGCTGAGTTATCAGATGCACGAAAGACTTTGAAATGAAAATCTCTACCTGAAGCGTCATCCAATGATTTCATCTTATCCGCTGTGCCCGTGTTAGGGATTGACCGGCTAGACTGAGAGGGAAGCTGAGAGTCAGCAACTGCATCAGAATTAAGTGAAGCTGTTGTAGAATTGTCTGTTTTGGATACCTCGTTAATTGTTCCGGCCGTCACTGGATTAATATCCTGACCACCGGCAGAATTGTCTTCTGGATCAATAGGTCTGTCGCCTAACGTGCCGAAGTACACCCAGGTATCTCTGAACTCTGATTCTTCCCGCAGCCTCCTTGCTTCGTTGATGGCCAGGTTCTGATCATCTGTGCTAAGCACATATACATAATAAAGTTTTCGATAGGGATTTAGCTCGAACTTCGCATTCATTTTCAGGTCCTTGTGCGCATGGGCTGTAAATCGTATAGCATTCTTATACACGCGGAATGCTCCTATAACCACATAGTTAGGTCGCTCGTCAATCGGTCCCTGTTCTGCAAATGCAGCATGGGTAGGCTCTGTTAACGCGGAAATTAAAAAAATGCCTACCAGTGCGAAAAGTTTGTTCATAACACTGATTTTATTGTGGAGGCACAAATAAGTAGAGCAATATAGAAAAGAATTAACGACAGGAAAGTAATGATCTACATGTCAATTCTTTACATGTATGAAATAACGGAAAAAGAATGATTTATGGATTCGCCTTTTTCGTCCACAATAGTCAGCAAATGTGGGCCCTG
Organism: uncultured Chryseolinea sp.; assembly: GCA_946478915.1. Next base: position 8,772 of record CAMLER010000004.1, on the reverse strand, counting down.
GGGCGGATTTAGAGGCATATTATGCTTACCAGACGTGCTACCGATATACTGCCCGTCAAGATGCCAATAAACCACAGCGCCTGGGTCGCTGTGTGCCAGTTCAAACACAACCTTCCCATCTGACCCATTTAATTCACGGGGAATGAATATCTCGGAACCGTTTTTTGGGTAAATGAGGTCCATTGAAGCTATGGCAGATGTATTTTGGCACCCTATCTTAAATGCAGGCAGCGGCCGATACGAGAAATTTTTCTGCTTGAAATAATACTCCTGCATAGGAGGAAGCACAAACCAGCTTGCTTTGACAATTTCCGTGGAAATCGCGCACTGGTTGTGTACGCGAAATTTCTTGTTTGCTGACAAGTGGACAATCTTATGATATGGACACGCCTCTGTCTGGAGGCCCGCCCTTGAGATTTTCACGGTGTCAATCTGGTCGCACCACGGAGAATTGCGATAACCGCTTTTCTTACAGATTGTCACATTTTGCATTTCGGGCAACGGCGGATAAAACCATTGGTCTTCCTTCAGAACTGAAAACAGGTCGAACATGATCGGAGCAGCGGCGTCAGTGCCCGTAAGCCCAGGCCTGCCTTCACCGTCAGCATTTCCAACCCAAACGGCAACAACGAAATTCGGCGTAACCCCTACGGCCCAGCCATCCCGAAAACCAAAACTGGTACCTGTCTTCCATGCAATCTTTTTTGAACTGCTAAAGAATCGCCAACCCGTTTCCTCGCCGGGCCTGTATAGATCCTTCAACGCATCAAAAGTTTGATAAATAGCAGCGGCACTTATCCATGTATCCCTTTGCAGCTCCCTACCAACGGAATCCCTATTCGCGTCCTCATAGTCACTTACGTACACGGGAGCATGAAAATCCTTTCTATCGTATTTATTAACCCCGGGACGTTCTCTAAAATTATTCAATGTCCGCGCCAGCGATGCATACATCCCAGCGATATCCCAAAGCGAACCCTCGGCACCTCCCAGAATAATTGACAGTCCATAATGATCAGGTCCTTTGCTGAGTGTAGTCATGCCCATACCGCGCAACAGCGAATGGAATTTCTCATACCGGTATGACTTCAGCATATGGACTGCCGGAACGTTGAGAGAACGGATCAGAGCTTTGTCCGCCGCGACTGCCCCATCATATCCCATCGAAAAATTTTTCGGCGCGAAGCCACTGATCATGGTGGGAACATCAGGCAACAGCGAACCAGAAAGCATCTTCCCTTCGTCTAACATGGCCGCATATAAGAAAGGCTTTAAAATACTGCCTGTGCTCCGTGGTGCGATTATGGCATCGACTTCAGAATGAACATCTGTGTTGCTGCTTTGGATGTTGCCAACATACGCAAGCGTTCTACCCGACGCAACGTGCAGGATAACCGCAGCAGCATTATGGATTTGATTACCCGCTAGTCTTTGGTGATGACCTTGAATAATTCTTTCAGCTTCCAGTTGCAAAGACTTATCAATAGTAGACGTAATCACATTTTCATGGTATCCTTCCTTCATCGACCGGGTCAACAAATGGCGCGCATGCCGGGGTAATGCTTGTGGCTGATCAGGAATGTGCTCTTCTTTGGCAAGGGAAGCAGTGAATTCATCAATTTTTCCGGTTGCAACAAGTTTGTCAAGAAGCTGATCACGTTTTTCCTTAAGTCTTTCACGGTTTTTACCCGGATGCATTAAAGAGGGTGCATTTGGAAGCACCGCTAACAGCGCCGCTTCTCCCCATGAAAGCTGACTTGGATCCCTTCCAAAATATCTCCAGCAGGCTGCTTCAACCCCTACGACATTCCCACCAAATGGCGCGTGTGATGCATACAAGCTCAAAATTTCCGCCTTGGAATAACGAAACTCCAATCTCATTGCCAACGCGAGCTCCGCCAGCTTTTGAAAGAGAGTTCTTGGCTTTCCTTTCCGTGAAAGCCTTATTACCTGCATGGTGATCGTGCTCCCACCACTAACGATACGCCTATTGGCTACATTCTCTTTGAACGCACGTCCAAGGGCTAAAACATCTACACCAAAATGCAGATGAAAGCGTTTGTCTTCAAAAGCGATGATCGCTTCTGAAAATTTGCTCGGAATCGTATGCCCTTCCGGAAACCTCCACTGTCCGTCGCGGGCAATAGTAGCGCTCAACAATTCACCATCATGGGCTTTAAGGACTGTGGAGTATGGATCGTTAAATAATTTCCCTGGAAGACAGAAAATAAAAAGCAGTAGAAAACCGATAGCCAATGCCACTACGGCCATCAATCGTTTTTTACTTTGAATCGATTTTAAGAGTATCATTTTTTAACTCTTATACTGTCTATTCCCGCTAGGGCATCCTGCCCTTGATCACTTCCACTAATTGACCCTTTTCGCGCGCATAAACACTGTTATCATACATAGCTTCACAGCTTACAGCCGGCAGGTAAAATGTTCCGGAGTAACTGGCAGTCAAGATTGTTCTGAACGTCCTGGTACTTCCAGGGCTTAATCCAAAGTATGTATATACCCTGTCGTCGCGTATGTCCTGGTAATCTCCGTAGTCAGCTTTAACCGAATTTTCATCGTCGGTAAGTCGAAGGTTATTAATCTCCCATCCTGATGGGAAGATCTGTGTCAATGCAAGATTTTGATAGGTTCCGCGCACCCCCGGGTGTTTCACCGTCACGTTAGCGAAAAACTCTGTTCCCTGGGTAAGTGTAGCAGGGTTAACTGTGTTTCCTTTTGCGTCTGTGTAAGTAGTTTTTAAGATCAGGTTGCTTTCGCCTGGCAGCTCCTGTCCGCGCGCCGGGGTGCCTGTGCTTATGATTCTTACAAACAGACTTCCCGTCCCCTGGTTGACAATTTTGAGTGACGATTTTTCCACATTGTTTATCGGCAGGGCTACCTGAGCTAACGGTAGGTCTGTGCTCGCATTTACATCCTTACCTCCATATGTATAAGCAAACTTAAGATTACCCCGTTTTTCGTTTGCGACGAACATACCAATGGCTTTCAGGGAGTAGGCAACAGACTGAGTACTCATCCAATGGTTTGAATTGCTAAGTACCGAAGAAATTTCTTTGACCAATTCAAAAGCCTTTCCCTTGTCATTCAAAAGAACAAGCGTCTCCAGAATTATGGCGCGATCGCGGACGTCGCTTCCATATGAGTAACCCATTTCCTGATAGGGTTTCACCGAAGTAGGTAAGTTGGCAATTAGTTTTTTCCCCGCTTCCGGTTGACCAGCTCTGATGTAGGCAGCAGCAAGCATCCATTTCGCCTGCAGGGAAAGGTCCTGAAACTCGCGAAGACGATTCATTGCGCTCAACTCTGCAGCATCTGCAGCGGCCAGTGTGTACAACCTGTAGGCCTGGATGAGATCGGTATTGTAGTAATTATTCTCGTTGCGCCGCCATTCCACTGCCTTATTTCGCTGATATTTTTTCCACCGTGCAAGCATGTCACTCGGAATGTAGTAACCATTTTGTCCAGCCTCGATCAGAAAATGACCTGCGTACGTTGAGCCCCAACTGTCGGAATCGTCATTGCCCGGCCAATAGGCGAATCCTCCGTCCCTGGTTACAAATTGCTTCAAGCGATCAATTGCTCTGGTGATATTGAATTTAATTCGCGCTTGTTCGGCATCGGTAAGTTGTTTTACAACCGACAGATATAGCTGCGGAAATGCAGCGGATGTTGTCTGTTCCACGCATCCATGTGGATACTCCAGAAGATATCGTAAGCGATAGCCAAGATTTATCGGAGGGATCGAAGATACTTCCAACACTGCCGAATTCGTCCCTGATATACCTATTGGTGTTACATCCCCGTTCCAGGTTTTTCCCGGTTCCAGAAATGTATCCGAAATCTCTGTTACCGGCGGGTTGGGATTTCTGATCTGGATTTCGATCTCATCAGTGGCCCGAAAAGCCCCGGAAGTGGCAACCACCGTAATTTTGCTAACACCAGTTGCAGACTTCACGTCGAGTTCAAAATCTACGGTAACATCTCCAGAAGGTGGCATTGTTATTTGCCTCGTTTCATCACTTGCCAGTACAGCCGGGCCTCTGGTCTTAACCTCTATTTTTACTTGGCCAATCTTTTTGTCGGAAGCAAATAACGTGATCGGCAGACGCACCTTTTCTTCTGGCCCCAACACCCGGGGCAGGGTTGCCAGGACCATCAATGGTTTACGCACCGGTGTAACTCTATCGGTATGGCCATACGCCCCATTATTACCCGCGACAACCATTGTTTTTACCGAGCCAATATATTGTGGCATAGTAAATTTAAATTCCTTCTTTTCATTCCCTCGGATCGTTACCGGTCCAAAAAACTTGACTACGGGCTTGAACCGGTTTGCTCGCGGATCCTCTTCTGTTGATTCCAGTTCGGCATCGCCACCCACCGCAAGGAGACGTTCGATACGAGATCCAAAGGCGCCCATTACCTGGTCATATAAGTCCCACGTACGAACTCCCAACGCTTCCCGCGCGTAAAATTTTCTCCAGGGATTGGGTGTCTTGAATTTTGTAATATCGAGTAGCCCCTCGTCCACCATAGCGAGTGTAAATGTCATATCCCGTTTCGCCTTCTCTGATACTGTAATGATTACTTCCTGCCCAGGTTGAATTTCATCCGGCATGGATATAACCGGCTCCAGGTGCGTTGTCGGATCTTCCACGGCAATGGGTACGACACCGTACAACCGTATAGGCAGGTCGTTGATCGTCTGGGAGTGTGGTTGTAACAGACTCACGTTTACGAATATATTCGGCGTCATATCGGCCGTTGCCGGAATCGAAAATTGGTTATCGCCTTTCTGAGTCATAATCCACCGTGTGGATAATACGCGGCTTCCGTTTTCGATGGATACCAGTGCCCTGCCTTGTCCGCTTCCGGGAATAGTGAGATTTATGGTTTCTCCAACATTGTATTTTGTCTTTTCAGCCGAGAAAGTCAATTGCGTTGCAGCTCCTTTGTCTTCCCGACTGTTACGTCCGTAGTATCCCGGCTGATCTACATATATTGTTTGACCACTACAATGACCCGATACAGGATCGCACACTCTAATGTAATAGGTGCCCCAATCCGCCATTGCAATTTTGAACGCCCAGCTAGCTTTGCCTTCAGGAGCATTAATCTTAGCCGACGTCATTAACTGTGCATTATTTCCCTGGATATAATTCGCAATGTTATCCCCTGCGTTATCCCACCACCAATAACGGTCAAGGCGATATAAGCTGATCGTCGCATTGTTTCTGGATACCGGTACACCATTGGCGTCGAGAAACACTACGTCCAGCCTATGGGTTGAATCTGTGTACAACATTCCGCTGTATTTTTCGCCCTTAGGCATCTTCAACCCCGCATAGGAGGAATAAGGGAAATAAGGAATGCTAAACCTGTCAATACTAAAATTTCCGCTCTCTTCAAACACTTTTCCGCGAAACACTGCCGTCATAAATCCCGGGAATCGCTCCGATGAAGTGAGCATCGCATTAAACGTCGCTTTACCATCTGCATCTGTACTTCCTTCGAAAATGGTCTGCGATTCACTCATGTACTGACCTGACGGCTCTTCAAAAACATAATCGTCGTACCGTTTAAAAGACGTGGGTGCTCTGCTTAAGGTAACATCAAATTCCGCTTTCAAATTTTTACCGGGAGCACCGTGCAACCAGTTAACGGAAAGTTTTCCCTGAAATTCAGGATTAGTAATTTTTTCCGTTCCGATATCGAGATTAATCTTTAACCGATTTGGTTTGATCGTTTCGATTTTTATGTTCTGATTAAATTCTGTACCTCCAACTTTGATACGCGCCATCCAATTTCCAGTGGGGGCATCCGAAGAAGTCGCTGTGGCAAGTTTATAGAATCCATTTTCTGATCTGGATTTTACCTGCCGATCGATTATTGTTCCCTGGGGGTTCTGAAATTCAAAAACCACAGGATGATTAGAAGGGAGAGCCTTGTTTCTATCCTCCAAAATAAAACTGAGAAAAACAGAATCACCCGGACGCCAGACGCCGCGCTCTCCATAAATAAAACCTTTCAACCCTTTATTGACAAAATCTCCGGAGACATCAAATCCACTGAGCGAAAGCGACTCACCATCCATCATTCGCATATAACCACGTTGCGATCCCCTCTTTGCAATAAATGCAAATGGAGTTTCATTGGATTTAATTTCAGCTTTTCCTTCCGGAGAGGTGGTCATCGTTCCAATCAACTGTTGCTGATAGTTGTAAAAGTCAATTGTAACGTCATTTAACGGCTCGGTGGTCTTAAGATCATTGACCATCACTATCGTGCTTCCATCGCCGCCTTTTTTTGCCATTAAGCCTAAGTCGGACGCAAGAACATTTTTCCTTATTCTCCTCGAGTTTGTGTAGTATGATGAATTACATGGATTATCGCGCTGCGTCCAATCATAGTCTTCGTCGTAATAATATTCGTCCTCATAATAACCGCCATCATACACCGGTTCCGTGAGTATTTCCTCTTCCAGGTCGGTGATACCATCATTAATCTCGGCACCGTCGCAAACATAGGATGCGTAAGCCTTTTTGAAGCTGATCGAGATTTGATAAATGGCCCCTGGCTGTGTTTGGATGAGTTTAGCAAGATCAAGCGTATAACGGTTCCACTTGCCGATATCTGTGATTCCCTTGTTATCCAGCTGAATTTTTTGCTTGAACAACCTTCTGCCTACACGATGCAAATCATAGTTCCCCTGCAAATCGTTGACCTGCAGAAATTGCAGCATATTGTTCTCGAATATTTGCAATACAGTAACGTCAACCGCCTTGAGGTTTACTGCTTCGAACGGCAGCACCAACCCATCTGTGCTTGGCAGAATGTTTCCTTTACCCACGAATCTCGCCAGTGGTTTTAATTGTTCGAATGTGACAGCCATCGAACCAAGCTGTTTCATCCGGTAATCATTTATGTTTCGAACACCTTCTTCAACTCGAATGGTTTTTATACCCGATTGGCGGACGGGTGGATAAGCCCATATCTCGTTGTCTCTTACCTCAAATTCGAATGATAAAGCTGGATCCTCTTCAATGACGATCAAGCCCCGCAAATCCTGCTTTGCTTTGAGCGGATCTGAAAACTGCAACACAACATATTGGTTAGGATTTTGAACAACCCTTGAATTTATTAGCTTGAAATCACCTAACGCCGGCACTTCCACTTGCTGCTTCGACTCCGTGTCAACTCCGAGATTTTTCCCATCAGCAACTAACGTCACACTGCCTGCGGTTTCTTTTCGCTCTACGTCTTCGATATTAAACCTATGCTCCCTGCCTTCACTTGAATGGATCCAGGAGATCTTCAAATCCCTTCCATTTTGATTTGCACGCATCATCGTCTCAACAATTTTATCATCGGCAAAGTCTGCTGTCTGCAGAACTCCTTCTATTTTTTGCCGCGTGAGTTCGGTGTTTACATAAGGCTTCAGATTATTTACTGTTATGTCAAAGTTTTGAGGCATAACCTGAAAAGAAAATTCAAATCGAGATAACTCATTTGGCACTTTTGCTAATTTGGAAAGGTCAAAACCAACCTCATAAAGCTGACCCGAATTCATGCGAGCAGCAGGCACAAATTCGATAGTGCGTCGGTTGACCCAAACTGTTTTTCCTTCGACATTTGGTGAAAAGGAAAAAACTTTAACGTCGGATGATTTCCCAATGAATGAAGAGTCTACAGCTTCAGATGCGAGAATGATGCGGATCGAGGAGTTTGATGATACAACGCCAGAGGTATACGATGTAATGTATTCGCTAAACGCCGGATTGATGTATGTGTCAGGCTTTCTTTTTCCAGTTGTATCAACAAAATAAAATATTCCGAAAATAATAATACCGAATGCTACCACACCGATAGCAACGGCTTTCAAGGACAGGTTTTGCATACCGAAGATTTTGGAGGAAGATCGAAAAAATTAGACCCAGCTATAACCCCGAACGAAATTAATTTCGATGAATGTATGAATCGGAGAAAGAATATCTTTTTTTACGCGGGAAAGCCCCTTACCAGGTAAGAGGCTTTGATTTTGGAGCTAACTGAAGGGGTCAAAAATCCCGCTTGCAACCTGGATGAAAGTTCGAAATAATCATTCCCAATGCGTAAAGGAATGTGTTACGAAATCTAAACCTAATTTGGAGCCCAAGGCTTCATCAACAAGAAACAAATCAGGATTTTGACGCCTTACAGACTAAATATACAGCGTTGAAAGGTTGCCAGGCAATAGCCAGCCGCAAAACCCCTACAAACAGGGGGTTTCAAAAATCATCAAAAAAGCTGTTTTTTACCGTCGAAAGGCCCGATTTTTTGATCTGTAAACAGGCTCAACTCCTCTCGGTGTGCGTGTGTGCACGGCAACTTTCGATTCCTTGGACCATGCTGGGTCTGAGAAATTATTGGTCAAAAATAAATCGCGTACAGGCAATAAATTTTATTGACGCCGGTCGTCGGACGACAAAAATTCGTTGCTTTTAAAGCAACTCGGTCGGGCTCCGGTGAAATCCGTTTAGAAGTAGGATCATCGTCTTATAAAGGCGTAGGCGGATTAAAAGGATTAGGAAAATTGTTTGTTTATAAATTATTAGGCTAAACGAGAGAGTGAAGACACACATTACGGTACTGGTAGCTGACGATCACCTGTTTATGCGAGAGAGTCTAAGGGCAATGCTCGAAAAAACTCAATTTGTAAAAAAGATCTTTGAAGTTGAAAACGGTCAGAAAGCACAAGAGATCCTTGCCCAGCAA
>CAMLER010000003.1 GCA_946478915.1 uncultured Chryseolinea sp. | reverse complement strand
TGCATGGAATAAAAAAGCGGTGTGCATGGCCTCACGGACTTTTTGATTTCCACGAAAGCTAAAGGAGACGTTACTAACGCCACCGCTAACATGCGCGTACGGTAAATTCTCGCGAATCCATTTCGCAGCGCGAAAGAAATCAACAGCATAATTACGGTGTTCTTCAATGCCAGTTGCGACTGGAAAAATATTGGGGTCAAAAATGATATCCTGTGGTGGAAAGCTCACATCATGAACCAAAATATCGTATGCCCGCTTACAAATAGAAATTCTCCTTTCATAGGTGTCGGCCTGTCCATCTTCATCAAATGCCATTACTACAACGGCAGCCCCATACCTCCGAACTAATTTCGCCTGTCTGATAAATTCAGCAACCCCAGCCTTCATGCTGATTGAATTTACTATTCCCTTTCCCTGTAAACACTTAAGCCCCTCCTCAATAACCTCCCACTTTGAAGAATCCACCATAACAGGAACACGGGCAATTTCAGGCTCGGATGCCATCAGGTTCAGGAATTTGACCATCGCCGCCTTTGAATCCAACATACCCTCGTCCATGTTTACATCAATTACCTGTGCACCGCCCCGGACCTGATCCAATGCCACCTCCAAAGCCTCATCGAACTTATCTTCTTTGATAAGCTTAAGAAATTTTGCGGAGCCGGTAACGTTGGTTCGTTCTCCGATATTGACAAAGTTTGATTGAGCAGTAATTTCGACAGCCTCAAGGCCGCTTAGCTTAAGTGTATTTTCGTTCATATTTCAGTTGCATTCATTCTCAAACCGCATTTTCAAATGGGCTTTCGGTTATGCTTTCTTGATGCGTTGATTAACTTTATTCTCAAACAGATTCGACTGGAGAAGAAGTGTTGATTTTTCTGGGCTGATACTTAGCAGCAAGTTTTGCAATTACCTTGATATGTTCTGGTGTCGTTCCACAGCATCCGCCTACCAGATTCACCAGACCTTCCTTTAAAAACACTTCAATCTGTGCACCCATCTGTTCCGGAGATTCGTCGTACTGTCCAAATTCGTTTGGCAATCCAGCGTTGGGGTATGCGCTAACAAAAAAAGGAGCATTATCGCTCAACACCTGTAGGTATGGCCTCAGCAGTGAAGCGCCTAACGCACAATTCAATCCAATGCTCAGGAGCGGTACATGGGACACAGAAACTAAAAATGCTTCGGTGGTTTGTCCGGAAAGGGTTCTGCCGCTGGCATCTGTGATCGTACCAGAGACCATGATAGGTAGTGACCTGTTTGTTTCCTCAAATAATTCCTGAATTGCGAAAAGAGCGGCCTTGACATTTAACGTATCGATAATGGTTTCAAGAAGCAAAATATCGACACCACCATCCATCAACGCCTGGGCTTGTTGTTTGAAGGCCGCCTTCAGTTGATCAAAGGTAATTGCACGATATCCGGGACTATTTACATCTGGTGAGAGCGACGCTGTCTTGTTTGTCGGGCCCATAGCACCAGCGACGAACCTTGGCTTGTTTGGCTCCTGCTTTGTAAATTGATCGGCGACCTCACGTGCTATCTTAGCTGAATAATAATTGATATCATAGACAGCATCCTCAAGTCGATAATCGGCCTGAGCAATTGTCGTCGCGCTGAACGTGTTCGTTTCAACAATATCGGCGCCGGCCTCGAAATATTGTCTATGAATTTCCTTGATGATATCCGGTCGGGTGATGGAAAGGATATCATTGTTCCCCCGCAAAGGGTGCGTATGGCTTTTAAATCGCTCTCCCCGGAAATCTTCTTCGGTGAGCTTGTAACGCTGGATCATTGTGCCCATGGCACCGTCGATTACCAGGATTCGGTCTTTAAGTATGTCCTTGATTTTCATAAGGCTCTCGTTTATGCTGTTTTATCCAGAGAGCCCGGTGTGTAGGGTTACTTATCTTTTCCGTATTCTGCGGATGGGATTTAGCACAACACCCCTGGCTGACAGGGATAGGATGCTAAGACGTCATAGGGCCCAACCCTCGGTCTTTCTGGATAAGTGTTACAAAGTAAGTGATAAGAAATCAAATTTAAAAATATCAAACGCAACGCGTTAGGTAGTGTTTCACGCAATTGCAGGTACCCTTTCGGTTGTGTCTGAATATTATTCATGGTTGCAGATCCAGCTTACGGCGCAAACGTGTGATCTGCAATCAAAGCAGGTTTCCAGTATCAGGAAGTACCAGCTACCGCGGTTTTGTCAAAGTTTGATATTTTTGCATTGACTGGAATACCACCAAACTTTAGAATGTATTGAAACTCGCTGCCATTGACATCGGCTCCAATGCTATTCGCTTTCAGGTCTCAACTGTCCTGGATCATTCTCCGAAGGTGCTCTTCAAAAAGCTTGAATACGTCCGGTTTCCACTTCGGCTTGGCCACGATGTGTTTACTTCTGGCAGGATCACCGAGAAAAGCATTTTAAAATTCAAAAAATTAATGAAAGCTTTTCGATTGCTGATCGAGCTTTATGAAGTGGATGATTATATGTTTTGTGCTACTTCGGCGATGCGCGAATCTGAAAACGGAGTTGAACTGGCCGCGCAGGTAAGAGATGAGATCGGTGTCGAAATCAACATCATTGATGGTAACAGAGAAGCCGAATTTATTAACCGCGCTATAAGTTCATTTCTATCTGATCAGAGCTATCTACATATCGACGTTGGTGGGGGTAGTACGGAACTGAATTTGTACGTAAAAGGAAAAAAAATCAAGACACGCTCTTTCAAAATTGGATCTGTTCGTGTGCTCGAACATACTGATTCCCCTGTCATGTGGGAGCATATGGAACATTGGGTTCGTGAGCATATCAAGAAAAGCTATGGAAAAATCATCGCGGTAGGTACCGGTGGTAACATCAGCAAAATATTTGAGCTCGCTTTGTCCCGCCCGGGAAAAACTATTTCCATAAAAAAAGTAAGAGAGATTCGCGACATGATCGATCAATATTCAATCGAAGATCGTATCTATAAACTGCAGATGAACCCGGATCGCGCCGATGTCATTATTCCCGCCAGCAACATATATCTCAAGGTGATGGAATGGGCACGCGCAAGCAGCATTCTCGTACCTGACGTAGGTTTAAAGGATGGTATTATTTTTCACCTTTACGAAAAAAACACCCTACAGAAAAAAATTGAGTTCTAAAACTATTTCGGTTTACGCGGGTCGATGGTGCTCTTACCTTTCTTGCGCTCTTCGGTTTTGAGGTCGATCAGATATGAAACAGAAATTCGGAAGCCTGTATTTCTTGATTTCAGTGGCTCTTCGAAATACATGTCGATTAGTTCACCATCTTCTTTTGCAAGGTAACTGTGTCCAAGTTCATAACGGACAGAAAATATGAAACGTTGTTTATAGGCTGGCTCGAATACAGTTCCTGCGATCAAGTTAAGACCTAGTTGTAACCTGTTTGCCCTTGAAACTGACAGTCGACCCGACACAGCTTCATCTTCGCTGGAACCGAATTTTACCTTGTATGAAATTTGATCCTGATTGTTTTCTTCTAATTCGGAACTAAAAAATTTTCCTTTCCCGCCCAGCCAGTAGCTTACGTTAGGTCCGATACCAAAGAAGTATTTGAACTCTTTGCCCTTAAACTTACCTCGGAAGTCGACAGTATAGTTTATCGGCATATCGATATAGCTATACGTCGCAGTGCTTTTTAATAGCGGATCCATTTTGCCCGTAAGGATGCGTCCTTTAGTAGCGTACAATAATGAGGCATGAAGAAAAAAACGATTTCGTACTTTAAATGCAATGCGACCTCCGGCATGGAATCCGGGCACAGCTTTCATTCTGAATCTCTCTTGCAAATCGTCATCGCGAAGCGAAGTCCATGAATAGTTGACCCCAATTTCCGGTCCGACCAACAATTGTGAATATGCCGGTAACGTGATAAAAAAAGAAAAAAGTGAGTATGTAAAGAAAGCTTTCACAAAAAAGTTAAAGAGCGTTAAAAATGTTACATCACTCTGAATTCGATTCAATCAAGTTAGGTAATCACGCTAACCTGCTGAAAGAAAAAACGATGTATATTCGGGAGTTACTGTGAAGTAACTTTTTTTAAGGGATAACGGTTCACGACAGTTCGCGGCTAATTTTTTAAAATAAGTAGTCAAAACGGCTGTTTCTTTCGAGTGACTTTTTGGCTGTTACCCCTATTAATGGTTGTGAATGCGCAATTTTTTTAACTTCATAATAGCCACATTTTTTATACTATGCTCATTTGCATACAGACCACTGCATGCCCAGAATTTTCCTGTTTATAACAGTTACTACATCAATCCTTTCCTTTACAATCCTGCAGAGGCGCTTACCGAATATACCCAGGTTTTTGCAATACACCGACAACAATGGATGAATATCGAAGGAGCTCCAACAGTTTCAGCGCTAACATTCAATACATTGTTGAATGAATCTCGAGCAGGTTTGGGCGGCAAATTTTCCTCTTACAAACGTGGCCTTCTCAACACAACTGATGTTACATTATCTTATGCTTATGGTATTCCGCTTGGTCAGAAAAACTGGCTTTTTTTGGGCCTTTCAGGCGGTGCAATTACAAATAGTATTGATTTAACCAACATAAGCGATCCTAACGACCCCGCTATCGCAAACTACATGGCCAACAATATCCAGCCTGCAGCGGGTTTTGGAGCGCTCTACCGTTCCGGCGGTGGATTGAATGTGGGAATTTCGTTGCCGCAACTCTTTCCGAATGTTTATAACAGCGAAGCAAGCTTTTCTAACACCACGGTTTCTCCCGCAGATAATGTTTTTGTAACAATATATTACAGACGAAAAGTAGAGAGCAAGATAGTAAGCCGCCGCAAGGGAGGTATGAATAGAAAAGTCCGGACGGAGGAAGCTATTGCTCCGCTCGAATTTTATTTCAATTACAAATATTCAAAATTTGGGAACAGTCAGTTCGAATTCCTTGGTAAACTAAATGTTACCCAAAATTTTTGGCTGGGGGGATCGTACAAGTTGCCCTACGGATTCACCGGAAATCTCGGAATAAAGACACAACGATTTATTTTGGGATATTCGTACGAACCAAATAATCAACCCGCCGACGGCTTCTCACAGGGATCCCACGAAGTTATACTTGGATTGAAATTAGGTAATGTAAAAAAATTCAAACGTGCAGCACCTGTGTTGCGATCAACGCTAACCAAATCACCGACGGAAAAACACACTGCGCGTTTCCAGGATACATCCAGCGATCCTAATCAACTGAATGCCGAACCGGGAGTCGCTAAGAAAAAATATTTTGTGGTTATCAAGCTGTTTAACGATTTCACTCAGGCGGACGTGTACAAGAAGAAACTTATCGCCGACAAATTCAATGCTGAGATTTTCTACAACCCACAGGATAAGAAATACTACGTGCATGTGCTGGAGACACTGAAGGCATCTGAAGCGCATGAGGAGATCAGAAATCTGAAGACATATACCAAGCTGAGGGAGGCCCGTCTATTGGTAGTTACGACCGACAAATGATTATAAAATCAGGTTACATTGACTACGCGCAAACGGATCAAAGTATCATGAATCCAATACTAAAAAAATTAAGGCGTTGGCTGTGTGTTTTTACTTTTCTGATAATTCAGTTTACACCTTCGCATGCTCAAAAACCCGAAATAAAATCCATCGATAAGATAGAAGGTCACATGGAAGAAACTGTGACCATCAAGGGTTCATTTTTTGGAACGGATGCCAGTAAAATAGCTGTAACCTTTGGCGCATCCAGAGCCGAAATTATTAGCATTACCGATCAAATCCTTGTAGTAAAAGTTCCATTTGGAACTACCTATAACGATGTGTCAGTCACAAATCTTATTACAGGTCTTTCCGGGTACAGCGCTCAGCAGTTCCTCCTAAATTTCAATGGTTCGCCAGGTTTTGAACTTTCCAACCTGCAGGGCCAATTCAACTTTCCTGCCGGTGCTCCAGCCTCTGAAGGACTTTACGATCTATGCATGTGCGATTTTGATGGCGATAAAAAAGTGGACGTCGCGACCGCCAATGATAATTTTAAGTTTATCAGCCTCTACCCCAACGGTTCGTCTGTTGGTCTTGTCTCATTTCCCAGTAAAGTTGCATTGAACATTGCGTCGCTATCTCTTCACATTCGCTGTGGAGATCTTAATGGAGATGGCAAGCCGGATTTGGTAGCAACTGAGAGCGGCGTGACTGATAAAGTCTTTATTCTGAAAAATTCAAGCACCGGAATTGGAAACTTTTCTTTTTCGCCGCCCGTCCCCGTGACCCTGGCAGGAAAGCGACCAAAAAGGATTGAAATTGCAGATGTTAACCTGGATGGTAAACCAGAGGTTATCCTAACCGCCCAGGGAAGTAATACAGTCACAGTTTTGATCAACCAAAGTTCCCTGGCAGCAATTTCTTTTGCTCCTATCCCACCGATTCATATTACTGTTCCCGGTGCAGTTACAACCGAGGGACTGGCAGTCCAGGATTTAAATGGTGATGGTCGACCGGAAATTGTCACCAGCCAGTTTCAAACCAACTCTGATCTATATGTGATTGAGAATAAGAGTTCACCAGGAGCCTTCCTTGCCGGTGACATTAAAACTCTCACGGTCGGTACTCCAATAAAAAACATCAGAATTGGAGACTTTGACGGTGATCAAAAACCGGATATTGCGTTCACGCAACTCATCTCAGCCGGTGTTGGAATCTTTCTGAATCAAAGTAGTAGCGCGCTAAACTTTGCTGCTTTAAAGACATTCGAGACAGACCTAACGCCATGGGGAATCGATCTGGGTGACCTCGACGGCGATGGAAAGGTAGATATTGCAACAGCATCCCTGACCAGAAAGTCGCTTACAATCCTTAACAACACGAGTACTCCCGGTAATTTATCTTTTGACAAATTCGTTCAACCTACTACCTATATCAATCGCCATATCGCTATATGCGATGTTGATACGGATGGCAAGCCTGATCTCGTGTTCACCAGCATCGATGACAACAACTTAAGTATCCCAGCGTCGAAGGTTTCTGTATTTAGAAACAAGGCGTGTATGATACCCGTTGTAACTCCGGAGGGCCCTTTAAATGTCTGCAGTAGCTTCCCCGTTGAATTAAGTGCCACAAAGGGTGGAGGCGTTACCTATGAATGGACCAATAACCTAACCGCTACGACCTCGATAGGCACTGAAAAATTCTTGCCCACGGTTTCAGGCGAATATGTTGTAAAGGCTACCTCGGAAAGCAACGCCTGCAATGAGATCTCCAATGTTGTAAAGGTGACTATTTCGCCAGGAACCGCGGCGGATCCGTTGCCCGTGAGCAATGGCCCCATTTGCCTTGGTCAAACACTTAACCTGAGCATTTCGAACGATCTTGGTGCCGGCTTCACATATGAATGGTCTGGGCCGGAAAATTATTCCGGAACCGGGATCACTCCGGCACCCGTAACAAACTTTCGTCTGGCCCATGCGGGAACCTATCATGTCGATGTAAAGGCGGCCAGTGGGTGCATTGCGCGGCGAGAATCAATTTTGGTTGAGGCGATTGACATACCTGATTTCAAGGTAGGATTCACGGGATCCGATGTTATCTGCGCTGGCGACCTGAAACAATTAAATGTGGTTCCGAATTCACCGGCCTTCACCTATCAATGGTATGAAACAACATCCGGGATAATCGCTGGAGCGGTATCCACAACCCATACCATAGGCGCAAGCGGTGAATACTACTACACGGCTACTTCAACAACTCCAACTTGCCCGGCCACGACTTCGACCAAAGCTAAAATTGCTGTCGTAGCCTTGCCTACACCGGCTTTTTCGATGCCAGTAACCGCATGCAAAGGTCAGGAGATAATTTTCACCGACCAATCGACTTACGATGGCCAGGCGACACCCACTTACTTATGGGAATTTGGTGACGGCACTGTCTCTTCAGACCAGAACCCCAGGCACACCTACTCCACTATAGGCTCAAAGTCGTTTAAACTGACCATAAGTTACAATTGAAATGCCTGTCCTGTGACCATAACAAAAACCGGATTGACCATCACCGATGCGCCGGCCGCTGTTATTGAAACCGATCTCAATAAGTTTGAAATTTGTCCAAACGAAAAATTGGTGCTGCTGGTGAGTGGAAGCTTTTCATCCTATTCATGGAGCACCGGTGCAACAACACCAACGGTAGAGATAGACGAAGCTGGCGACTATGCGGTAACCGTTAAGGCAGCCAACGGATGTGAGCTGAAGGCAACGCAATCCATTACAGCACTTCCAGCTCCTGAAGTAGCGATCACGGCAACGCCGGAAATCATTGACGAAGGACAAAGCACACAATTAGAGGCTAGCGGTCTTGCTAATTACACCTGGACGCCTTCTGAAACACTTTCGGATGCTTCACTGGCTAATCCAGTTGGAATACCGCTTACGTCAATTACCTACACCGTCACAGGAAAAGATATTAACAATTGCCTGGGAACCGCATCTATCGACATCAAAGTGAGAGGAGAAGCGATTGTAAAAAAACTTAAGCCGGAAAATTTCTTTTCTCCGAACGAAGATGCTTATAGTCCATACTGGAAAGTCGAAAAAATTGACGAGTACCCGCAATGCGCTGTCTCAATCTACGACGACAAAGGTGTCAAAGTGTTCGACGCCAAGCCTTACATGAATGATTGGGACGGATCATTTAATGGCAAGCGACTACCCGATGGCGTTTATTATTACATCATACGTTGCGAAGGAGAAGAAAGTGTGCCCAGATCGGGAAGTATAACGCTGCTGCGTTAATCCTGCGACTGTAAACGCGTCTTTTTGAAACTGGTATACGATTTGTAATGCCATTCGATTTCTCGAATCGTTCCCAAAACATACACGCAAGGTTACAAACGTTTATCACATAAAATAAACTTCTCGAATAGTGTCATCTTGGACAGTTGCTTTAATCTAATTGAATGACTTATGAAGAAGGTTATCTACTTGATCATTCTGTTTGCGGCGATCTTCGCTACAGAAACTTCTTTAGCACAGTCTACTGAAATTTGCGCTAATAGTATTGACGACGATGGCGATGGATTCATCGACTGCTTTGACGGTGATTGCGCGAACGAGGTTGTCTGTACGGGAGGCTATATCGGAAATGACCTTAACTGTGAGGCTAAGCCTTCGGAATTTCCCAAATTCTCCCTTGCACTAGAATCCAAATCAGAAGACGGAACTGCGATTCACCTGGGCCGGATTGTCGTCGGGGATCTTGACCGCGATGGTATACCGGAGATGGTAACTACAAACCGTTATTCGAAGAAAATATTCATTTTAAACGGAGAGAACACTGCGGGTGTCAACACGATCCAGAAATCTCTAACCGTAAGCTACTCTCCTTCCTACACTGACGTCCTGATCGGAAATATCGATAATGATAATTGCGCCGAAATCTTTGTTGTTAGTACCGGTTGGAATCTTTATGCGTACGACTGTGGACTTAATCTTTTGCCAGGATACCCTGTACAACTTGCCGGAGATCCCGGTATGATGGGACTTGCTGACTTTAATGGGGACGGTAAGGTAGAATTGTACGCACGCAACGCGATTTACAACGCTCACACTGGTGCACAAATTGTCGCGCCCAAGGATTGGGACGCCGCTGATGCCAACATCAGACCCAACGGAGGTCCGGTCGCCGTTGACATCCTAAGCGATGCTACGAAAAATGTTCACTTACTGACAGATGCTATCAAAGATGATAACCTCGAATTAGTGGTCGGAGGTATTATATACAGTGTGGATATCGCGGGCGGAACAATTAATGCAGAAAAGACATTGTCCAATGTTGCCCGCAAAACTGATAGTGATGCCACCAGTATTGCGGATTATAATCTCGACGGATCACTGGACGTAATTATCTCTGCTAAAAATACCGACGACAAAAACACAACCATATTCTTTTGGGATGTGAAGACCGGCGTCGTAAAAACATTCTCGGATCCGATTGCTGGCGATTTCACCATTCAAAATTGCCAGGGAAAAACCGGTACCAGTACGGACGACTATTACAAAAATGGCTGGCACATGGGTACTGGGCGTGTTAATATCGCTGACCTTGATGGTGACGGCAAACTTAACGCCGCGTTTGTTTCCGGAAAATTCTTATATGCATTACGAGAAGACCTTACGCTTCTTTGGAAAATTACTGTCAATGAAGAAACATCAGGTAACACAGGTTGTACCCTTTTCGACTTTAATGGCGACGGTCAGTCTGAAGTTGTGTATCGTGACGAAAGATTTATCTACATTATAAATGGAACGGATGGGTCCATATTCACTCAACAACCTTGTATTTCACGGACAAACAGAGAATATCCGATTGTTGCTGACGTCGATGGGGATGGAAATACTGAACTGTGCGTTACATGTCGAACAATAGACTTCGTGCAGAATGGAGCTATTACCGACCCAACTGATCCGGAATATCGCACTGCGGACGACGAAAATTTTTGTGACCTTGGCAATTCACGATACTCTCAAGTACGCGTGTTCAGATCAAATGCAGAGCCTTGGGTACCTGCACGCCGGGTCTGGAATCAACACGGATATTTTAACGTTAATGTGAATGATAATCTCAGCATTCCGAAGATTCAGCAAAAACATCACCTGGTCTTTTCTCAGAACGTATGTACTACGGGAGCTAACAGGCCCTTAAATAGTTTTCTAAATCAATCTCCCTATCTAAACTCTTTAGGCTGTCCTAAGTATGCATCACCCGACCTGGCATATGTCGAGAACTCTTTGGCTATAAACTCACCGACTTGTCCGAATCCCAATTTTACGATCTCCTTTAAAATCACGAATCTCGGTGACGTAGCGCTTAGTGGAACCGTACCCATAACGTTCTACAACGGAGACCCTACTGCAGAAAATGCCATTAAATTAAATACCATTAACGTAAATCTGAGTTCTTTCGGTGTTGGGGGCGTCCAATCGATTACAAACGCAACTGTCAATGGACCAGGATCCCCTTTCACACTCTACATCGTATTGAATGACGGTGGCACAACCGTGCCAACACCGATATCTTTGCCCAACACAAATTTTATTGAATGCGATTACGGTAATAATATTTTGTCCGGTCCTGTTAACCCATTACCCGTTTCGCTGACTGCTGTTAAGGTTCAAGACAACCTAAAGTGTTCGCCAAGCACGTCTCCTGATAACGGTGCTGTAAGAGCCTTCATCCCCAACGGTGCTGTAGAGAATACCACCGACTACAATTTTTACTGGTCGATAGGGAATGTCGCCAAGCCGGTGGCCTCAGCGGACCATGTCGGGCCTACCTGGACGGGTATACCGGATGGAACTTATACAGTTTATGCAATTCACAAAACCGCCAACTGTAATTCTGATGTGAAGCAGGTTGTGGTTGACAGGGTAAATACACCAGTCAATGTAAAGATACTTCTGGAGAACCCTTATGATAATTGTAAAAACCCTAATGCTAAACTGCGCGCAATAGTAAATGATCTGGAATTTGATGGCGTCGAGGACGGAGCAGGTGATGCTCCTGGAAAATATACTTTTACGTGGTACAAAGGAAACGACATCTTTGGTGAGCTGTTAGGAACTGGACCGGTTCAAACCAGCCTGGAACCTATTGCCTATACTGTGCTCGTCAAACACAAGACTACAGGCTGCCAGGCTATACAATCCTTTACCATCCCTGATGCTCGTGTAAAACCTGTGCCGACAGTTGTTACTGTTAATGCCACCTGTTCTCAAAGTCCGATTGGAAGCGCATCCGCATCCGTGGGTGGAGTAACGGCAGGCTATACGTTTGAATGGTATAAAAAGAATAAACCGACACCAGATTTTACCGGAGCCGTGTACGAAAATCTGGCTGCCGGAGAATATACCCTGGTGGCTACACTCAATTCCTCCAAATGTAGTTCTGATCCTGTGACTGTTATTATCGAACAGACCGCACCACCAGTGGTGACTGCTTCAGTCGTTGCTCACCAAACTTCTTGTGATGCAACACAGCCTAACGGTTCTGCATCCGCGACTGTTGGCGGCGTAACTGCAGGATACTCATTTGAGTGGTTTCTCGGACAAAACACGTTGCTGTCGAATCGGGTTGCAACAACCAGTACCGCTACCGGTCTTAAGGTGGCTACATACACGGTAAAAGCTACCGATAACGTAACCGGATGTTCGGCTACCGCGGAAGTTACGGTAAACTTTAATGTAGTTACACCTACTATGACAATAGCGTCCACGTCGAATGCGACACGTTGCGATTCTCCTGATGGATCGATCTCCGTTTCGGTAAACCCTGGTGTTGCTTCGGACTATACATTCTCATGGTACAATGGAGCGAGTGTCAAAGCTACACCCGATTACACTGATACCGACGCAACGCTAAATAATCTGCCCGCAGGGACATATACCGTTAAAGCCCGTTTCAATGCGCGTCATTGTGAAACCGCGCCTTTAACTGTCACCATTACCAATGTTGCTCCGGCAATTGTTTTCAACGAAACGAATATCGTGCGACCGAGTGATTGTAACGACAACCACGGAGAGATCTCAATTTCTGTTTCTGCTCCAGGAAATACTTTAGGATTTGATTTTGAATGGAGAAAGGGTCAGGCACCTTTCATCGAGCCTGCCATCACGTCCGTAACCAGTACATCAACGACGACAACTGCAACTGAATTGAGCACCGGTATTTATACGCTCATTGCAACCAACCGTCAGAATGGATGTTCTGCGTCACAAACCTTTAATCTACCATTTGACG
The DNA here is from genome assembly GCA_946478915.1 of uncultured Chryseolinea sp. The sequence goes on along the minus strand of CAMLER010000003.1, from coordinate 14,240 downwards.
ACGCACAGGTACTCTCATTCGTCAGCAAAGTTGATATAACAACCTGCGTGCCCGGAACAGATGGAAGTATCAAAATAAAGCTGGATCCGACGCCGGGTTTTGTAGAGAGTGACTATACGATCTTTGTTTATGAAGGAAAGAATGATCTCGGGGCATCCGGAACCGCTTTCACATCGTTCCCGGGCGTTGATGGACAGTCGGAGTATGATCTACTCGCACCGCTACAACCCGGGTTCTACACGTTCGTTGCCGTGACAACAAACCCGGCACGTATTAGCACATTTAATTGCCGATCAGTTCCAGTGACGGTAGAACTAATTCAAACCATACAGACTCCTGTGTTTACCGCCAATCCGGTCATAAATAACGTGAACTGTACAGGCGCGCCGGGAACCGGTCAGCTTACTGTTGCTATAGCTAATCCTGGTGATTACATATTCACCTGGTATGAGGGTTCAGATGCTTCTTCTCCATTGCTGGGCACGAACACCAGCGGCGTGGCTGCAGGGGCAACGGCATCCAATCTTCCTGCAGGTAATTATACCGTTGTGGTCACCAAAACTGCTGGAAATTCGGCCGGATGTTTTGGCTTGGCAACGTACCAGGTATTTGATGATACACCAAGTCTCACACTTGCGAGTGCGAGCATAACAATATCCAATGTTGAACGATGCGACATGCCATCGTCCGGATCAGCCACGATAACGAGCGTTATGGAGCAAGGGATGGCAGCACCGGTTAGCAACTACGATTTCGAATGGTACAGCTCGGGTGCATCAGGTCCTGTGCTTATAGCAGGTGAAATTTCCGCGACGATTTCAAGCCTGACTCCCGGGACTTATTACGCAAAAGCGATCAACAAAGTCAGTATGTGTAGTACGAGTGGATTGGTCGAATTCAGCATCCAAGACAACTCTGTAAATACTGTAGACGTTTCTTTGGCATCCTTTGTAATACCAACCCAATGTCTTAAGCCGATCAATATAACGGGTAGCCTGGAGGCCATTGCATCTGGAAATAGCGCCAGCGGTTATACTTACACCTGGTATGAAGGCCAGTCGACTGCCGGTACCCAACTCGATCCAGGCAACATTGCAGGCGCGAACGGCGAGATTGCGCAGGGTCTGGCTGCCGGCTTCTACACACTTGAAGTATTGAACAATACGACGCAATGTAAAATAACAGACACTTACGAGCTCCCGATAGAGATCATGCCAGTGCCGATGACCGCCTCTGCGGAACCATTGACAGTATGTATTGAAACTGCGCGCGACGGAAGTGTTTTTGCAACTGTTACGAATGGAAGTAAAAATGACTATCAATATCTGTGGTACGAAGAAACTGTTAAGGCTACGGAAGACTTTACCAGCACTCCGTTGGCTTTTGTGACTGGCTTGGGTGTAGGCACCTATATCGTTCGGGCTGTTGATCAAACCGATGCAGGCTGTTTTGCATCGGCGACCGTAACCGTAGAGGACATGAGAGTTATGCCGGTTGTTGTGGCTCAAGCACTGTCTCCTTTGACAATGTGCGATCCCTCGCGTCCTGATGGGGTGGCGGCTGCAAATGTGGATGGACAAATTATTTACCACACTTTCGATTGGTACGCTAACGCGCCAGTCGCCGGAACTTCCATATATACCGGTTCGCAAGCATCAAACCTGGCAGCAGGATTGTATTCTGTAATTGCCACAGACATGGTTAGTGGTTGTGCTGATACGACACAGGTAAGCATAGAAATAGAGCAAATGGCCATACCAAACCCGGCGATTGAAATTCTTTCAATGGTTACCAGCTGTATCTCGGACAATGGTGCTGTCTCCGCGTCGGTTGATGGTATAACACGCGACTATATCTTCGACTGGTACATCGGGACCGCTGAAAAAAACAGCCCGGATTTCACTGGCGAAATATACGATAGCCTGGCCGTTGGACCTTACTCGGTAATAGCTACAAGCAGAATTACGGGATGTAAATCGCCGCTTGTTACTGCCCAGATCACGGACGATCCAAAGTATCCTGACTTCAGCATTACTACGGTACCAACGAGTTGCAGGGAAAATTCCAATGAACCCTCGACGGGTTTTGCTGCCCTGTTCATGACAAACAGCGTGGATACAGATTCTATCATATGGACTATGAACGGAAACGTCGTTGCCACAGGACCAATAGCCACCGGTTTGGATGCGGGTATTTATGAGGTTACTGTTATTTCAACTTTAGGATGCGAACGCACCAAGCCATTCGAAGTGAAAACCGAAATACATCCATTCAATGGTGTCTCGAGAAATAACGATGGACAAAACGATATTTTCCACATCAACTGTATCGAAAGCTTCCCTTCAAACCTGGTAAAGATCTATAATCGGGCGGGTACGATGGTATACGAGGCAGAAGGGTATGACAACAATGGAACGTACTTCGATGGTCAATCGAATCGTGGCGTAAGCATTATGGGTACAGAATTACCCGGGGGAACATACTTTTATATTATTGATAAGCGGGATGGCTCTAAGCCAATTGCAGGGTATTTGGAAATTGTAAACTAAAAATACAATGACAATCACTCGGAAGAGTATTTTTTCAACTTTGGTATTGACACTCGTGTTTGCTGCGCAAGGATTTGCGCAGCAATACCCGGTGTTCAGCCAGTATTACTTCAACGAGTTGGTCCTCAATCCAGCTTATGCGGGCAATCAGGTTCAACTCAGCCTAACGGCCATGTATCGGAATCAATGGGTAAACTTCCCGGGCGCTCCGAAGACCTTTAGCGTAAGCGGTCATACTTCGCTTGTTAAAAATAAAGTAGGTGTCGGCCTGTTAATTAACCACGACGAGATCGGTAGTTATAAGAACGAGCATATATACGCCAGTTATGCATACAAGATACATTTTCAGGATGCTACCCTTTCCATGGGGCTGCAAGCAGGAATAAATTTGCTTGGTGCCGACTACAGCAAGCTTGATCTGCAGACACCTGGCGATGCATCTTTCTACAACATTCTAAATGTTGTCAAACCGAATTTCGGAGCCGGAATTTTTTATAGCAAAAAGAACTTCTTTGTAGGATTTTCAGTCCCTTTTATTTTAAACAACAAGATTGCTAATAATGTAGAGGGACTTTTGGGTCAGCTTAAAGAGGCGCGATATTATTACCTGCGGGCAGGAGTAGTATTGCCATTGGATCGTTTCGAGAAAGTGAAAGTTAATCCTTCCATTCTGGTACGCCAGCAGGAAGGACAACCGTTAAGTGTAGATTTGAATAATGCCTTTATATTTTATGATGTTTTCAGCGCCGGCGTTTCCTATCGCACAGGCGATTCCTTTATTTCCTTTATTGATTTAAAAATCAGTGAAAAACTGCATTTTGGTTATTCTTACGACTGGACCCAGTCTAACCTTAATCGATTTTCAAATGGTACGCACGAATTCATGTTAAATTATCGTACACGGATCAGAGGAGTGCATAAGAATCCGGAGTGTCCGCATTATTATAGTTATAGGTAAGAGAAAATAAGGAATACGGTCGTTACCGTATAGCATCTTCTCTCAAACGTATGGAAAGCCTTATCGACATTGACGGATGTCGCCAGAAGTTAAATCGTTTCCAAATTAGATCTTCAGTGAAACACGTTAGGTTCTACAACAGGTTCGCACCCATTACAATCTCTTTTGTAACATGGTAAAACTCCTTATGAATATTAAATAATGGCTCACCGTTTTCCTTTTTTATGTAGGTGCCATCTTCCTGCATGATGTAGGCGTTTACATTATCCATGAGGTTGTATCGTAGATTATTAATTGCCTGCTTCCTGAGAATTTCTTCTTCCAGCAGGAACAACGACTCAATCCGACGATCAAAGCTACGAACCATGGCGTCCGCACTTCCGATATACACTTTTGGATTGTTATCATTGTGAAAATAATAAATCCTGGAGTGCTCAAGATATTCACCCACTATGGATATTACCTCAATATTTTCACTGAGCCCCTTTCTTCCAGGCCTAAGGCAACACATGCCGCGCACCACCAATTTTATCCTGACACCCGCCTTTGACGCTTCATACAACTCATCGATAAATTCCTTATCCTGAAGCGAATTCAATTTAATAATTACCCCCGCTGGAATTCCATTACGTGCATTTTCCGCCTCCCGCCTCACAAGATTGCAAAGCTGAATTCGCATGTCGCGCGGCGAAGTAATGAGGTTGCGATAGGTAGATGGCTGCGAATGACCTGTGATTACGTTGAAGAATTCCGAAACGTCATTGGCGTAAACCTCCTTTGTCGTGAGCAATCCGATATCAACATAGAGCCTCGACGTAACTTCGTTATAGTTGCCGCTTGACAGGTGGACGTATCGGTATACTTTATCCTCTTCCTCTTTCCGTACAATTAACAAAAGCTTGGTATGGGTTTTCAGGCTGTTGATTCCATATATGACAAAACATCCCGCTTTCTGTAAACGTGTTGCTTCGCGAAGATTGTTTTCTTCGTCGAACCTTGCCTTCACCTCGAAAAGAACCGAAACGTGTTTCCCATTCTCCGCAGCCTTCAACAACGCAGAGGTTATGCGCGATTCCCTGGCCACTCGGTAAATTGTGATCTTGATGGAAAGTACATAAGGATCATCCGCGGCTTTCTCCACCAGTTCCAACACCGGCTCCATCGAATTGTACGGATGATGCAAGAGAATATCTCGCTCCTTTAACACTTCAAAAAGATCGCGGCTTCCATGCTCAGGAAAATTTAACGGTTTTATAGGTTCCGGCAGATGCGCACGCCGAGCCTTGAACTCTTTGTGATTAATAATCTGCGCTAACCCGGAAAAGTCTATTAAAGCATCTTTCGAAGTATAAAAAATATTGTGTTCATCAAGGTCCCACTGAATCCTTAGCAAGCGCATCATCCATGGATCTGGGTTCTCCTCCACTTCCATTCTCACCACTCTCCCTGTCCGTCGCGTTTTAAGTTTTATACGGAGATCCTCGAGAAAATTGGACTCAATGTCTTCGCTTTCATCCAAGGTAAAATCCCCATTCCGGTTAATGCGAAATAAGCTGGTAGTGACGATATCGACATTCCTGAAGAGCGACTGTATATTATTGCGGATAATATCCTCGATGGGAACAAATTCAATAATATCATCAGTCCACAATTCGTAGAACCTTGGGAGATTTTGTGGGATCTGAATAAAAGAAACCTTTTGTTGATTCTGATTTTCGGTTGGATTGCGTGACACCACTCCGAGCAACAATCTGTTGTTCATCAGAATCGGAAAAGTATGGTAACTGTCGAAAACCATCGGCGTCAGCATCGGGAAGATGGTCTTCGTGAAATAGTCTTTCACTTTCTGCGTATTCTCAACAGAAAGTTCCTCGAATCGAACAATAGCGAAACCGTTGCTGCGGAACATTGGGCGCAACTGATTGATATAATGTTCAGATTGATCTTTGCAAAAGCGCTTGGTTTCACCCAGCAAGTGGATCCGGAATGGCTCTTCGCGCAAGCCACTGTAGTCAAACCGCTCCTTGCCATAGTCTATGTAGTTGTATAAGCTACCAAGGCGGATCGTGCAAAATTCATCAAGGTTTGAAGAAGTAATCGAAAGAAACTTCAGCCGGTCGAAGATGCTTCGCTCAGGATGTTTGGCCTGGTCGAGAACACGGTAATTAAATTTTATCCAGCTTAAATCACGGCTGATATAATTACTCTCTTCAATCTGGTGTACAATTTTTTCAGTTGCAACAACTTCCTCCATAGACTCCGCTAAAATAATTTCTAAATATCTACTCGGGCGTATTTCGCGTTCTTCTCAATGAACTCTCGTCGGGGAGCAACTTCATCGCCCATTAGCATGGAAAATAAATGGTCGGCCTCTGCGGCAGATTCTATACTGACCTGCTTTAATGACCTACGTTCCGGATCCATGGTGGTAGACCACAACTGTTCGGGGTTCATTTCGCCTAAGCCTTTGTAACGTTGCACGCCAACAGAATCTTCTTTTCCGCCTGAAAGTTCCTTAACAATAAGCTCGCGTTCCTCTTCAGTCCAACAATATCGCTCCTCTTTACCCTTCTTCACAAGATACAGCGGTGGTAGCGCAATGTATACGTAGCCATTCTCAATCAGATCCTTCATGTAACGGAAGAAAAAAGTAAGTATTAGGGTGCGTATATGGCTACCGTCGACGTCGGCATCGGTCATGATAATGATCTTGTGATAGCGCAGCTTGCTCATATTAAGCGCCTTGTCATCCTCAGGTGTTCCAAAGGTGACGCCGAGCGCAGTGATCATATTCTTAATTTCTTCATTGTCGTAGATGCGATGTTCCTGGGCTTTCTCAACATTAAGAATTTTCCCGCGCAACGGAAGTATCGCCTGAAAGTTCCGGTCTCTTCCCTGTTTGGCCGATCCTCCTGCCGAATCCCCTTCGACCAGATACAATTCACAAATACTCGCGTCAGTGCTCGAGCAATCTGCCAGTTTGCCCGGCAGCCCGGTACCTGACAAAACATTTTTTCGTTGAACCATTTCACGCGCTTTTCGCGCAGCATGACGCGCCTGTGCCGCAAGAATTACCTTGTTCACGATAAGTTTTGCTTCGCGCGGATGCTCTTCCAAATAGTTTTGCAACGTCTCCCCTACTGCCTGATCGACAGCCCCCATAACATCAGAATTTCCAAGCTTGGTTTTTGTTTGACCCTCAAACTGAGGTTCTGCTACCTTAACCGAAATAATCGATGTCAATCCTTCGCGAAAATCGTCGCCACTGATATCTATTTTTACCTTGTCGAGCAACCCGGATTTATCAGCATAATTTTTTAAGGTGCGTGTCAAAGCTCGTCTGAATCCAGCAACGTGAGTACCACCTTCATGTGTATTAATATTGTTTACATAAGACACAAGATTTTCGCTAAAAGAGGTATTGTAGCTCATAGCTACCTGAATCGGTATTTCTCCCTTGTCGCTCTCGATGTAGATCGGCGTCTGAATCAGCTTCTCGCGCGTTGCGTCGATATATTCCACAAATTCGCGAAGACCACCCTCAGAATAGAATACAGCGCTACGCGGGTCACCCTTTTCATCTTTTTCCCTGTAATCGGTAAGCGTGATCTTTATCTTAGGATTAAGAAAAGCCAGTTCACGAAGGCGAGTAGAAATGGTTTCGTAATTGTATTCAGTAACAGTGAATATTTGCTTGTCGGGTAAGAAATGAACGGTGGTGCCCCGCTTTTCAGATGGGCCAATAACGCGAACTGGGTATTTTGGCGCGCCACGTTCGTATTCCTGCTCCGAAGTTTTCCCATCGCGAAAAACAGTCACGTGCAACATTTCAGAAAGCGCATTCACGCACGAAACACCAACGCCATGCAACCCGCCGGAGACTTTGTAGGTATTCTTGTCGAATTTACCACCCGCATGCAGTACGGTCATAACGACTTCAAGTGCTGAACGCTTTTCCTTTTCATGCATATCGGTGGGAATACCCCGTCCGTTATCCTCTACACGAATCGAGTTGTCCTCCAGAACACTAACCTTAATATCGTCACAATATCCTCCAAGAGCTTCGTCAATTGAATTGTCAACAACCTCCCAAACCAGGTGATGTAACCCTTTAACACTAACATCTCCAATGTACATCGCCGGCCTCTTCCGCACCGCCTCCAAACCTTCTAAAACCTGAATATTGTTGGCTGAATAATCAGCAGGTAGTTTTCCCGTATTTTCGCTCATGTTAGCTTTTTAGAACCGCCAAAATTAATGCTTTTGAGCTTATAAAAGAGATTATTTTGGGACAATTATTGACAGAAAAAACACCTTCTAAAGGCCTGTTTAACAAGGCCGGAGGAAGTTGCTAAAATCAGTTGAAGCTCCCTGGAAAAATGTTACTCGTCCTCCCTTGCCAACATGTCTCGTCCTTGCTTCAACTGCTCTTTCTGAAGCTCGTTCAAAGGTGGATAGTCGATGTGCAAGGCTTTGAACTGTTTGTATATTATAGCGGCCATTGCAAGTCGCGCATACCATTTGTCATCCGCCGGAATAATGAACCATGGTGCCCGCTCAGTTGATGTGGCACTGATGGCTTCCTCATAAGCAGATCGATAGTCGTCCCACCTTTGTCTTTCTTTCAAATCGCCAATGGAAAACTTCCAGTGTTTTTCAGGATCATCAATTCGTTCAAGGAAACGTTTCTTTTGTTCACTCCTGGATATGTGAAGAAAAAACTTGAGAATGACTGTTCCATCCTCCGCAATATTTTGTTCAAAGCGGTTGATCTGTTCGAAGCGATTTGTCCAAAACTCTTTCTTGATTTTGTCAACGCTATCTATTCCCGGCAATCGCTCATTCAAAATATACTCGGGATGAACCCTGGTAACAAGCACGTTCTCGTAATGAGACCTGTTATGAATTGCAATCTCTCCGCGACCCGGTAATGCAATGATATGGCGCCACAAATAATGATGATCGAGTTCAAGCGGTGTCGGTGTCTTGAAACTATGTACTTTGACACCAAGTGGGTTGAACCCTGACATAATGTGTTTTATGGCGCTGTCTTTTCCTGCCGCGTCCATCGCCTGCAGAATGATCAAGACACCATATTGATTTTGCGCATACAGCCTCTCCTGCACTTCGGTCAAATGCTTTATCCCGTCTTCCAGAAGATCCTGTGCTTCGGATTTTGTTAACGTGTTGCCGTTGTAGTCGGTCGAATATTTTTGCAGATCCACAACATCTCCTGGCTTGACCCGAAGGCGATCTACCTCTACAAAATCTTTTTCTGAAAGCATATAATTTTAATAATAATAAGCAGAAACCTGAGAAAGATCTCGGCCGGTGTGTGGTTTTAATTTTCGTCTACCAGATTTTTTCCAATGGAGGTAAAATAAGGGACCGAAATCGATTGAATAGCAAGTTTTTTCAGTAAATTCATATGTGTTCCACTAAACCCAAATACCATGAAAACGACCTTCCGAATTTTGTGCGTTTGTATTCTGGTTTGCTCCTCCGTCTCGATTTTCGCCCAAAAAAATGATATTGAAGCTATCAAAGCACTGATCGAAAAAGAAACCACTGCATTTTTTGAAATCGATTATAACACATGGGCATCCAGTTGGTCGCAGGCACCTTATGCATTTTGGTCTTTCGCAGATACAACCGATGTTAACTCATTTTCCGGCTGGGAAAAAATTGACGCAGGTTTCAGAGAATACTTCCGAACCTCCAAGCCTTCAAAAGCAAAAATTGAAAGGACATGGATGGATATAAAGGTCTATGGCAACGGCGCGTATGCCCGATTCACCCAGCACGTCAGCGACAATACTGCACGTCCACCTCAAGCGGAAGTCCGGGTCCTTGAAAAAGTAAAAGGCTCGTGGAAAATTGTATGCGTCAACGTTATCGCCATTGAAAAAGACAATGTGCCTCGGCTCTGATCACTTTTAAAACTGACGAGAACGCAGCAATACCAAAGTACAAGCTTCCAAAGCCTCTATTCCTTGGTCTGCGGCTAATTTTTCAAATTCCTGATTCTCCGTTCCGGGATTGAAAATGATGCGCTTTGGCTTTAGTCCCAAGAGATAATCGTACCATTCAGGCTGCCGCTGCGGCCCGATATATAGGGTTATCGTATGTACATCGGATATTTCCGGCCTCTCACGGATGTTTAATATTTCATTTCCCTCTACATCCCCTTTTTTTATTCCCAAAAGGACTGTTTCAAAGTTATACTCGGCTAGCATCGACGCCGCAAGGTATGCATACCGAGATGGATTTGGGGTGGCGCCTATTACAACTGTTTTTTTCAACTGGTATATTTTTGTCTGTTAAACCATTATCATGCAGACTCCGTTAGGGAGTGAAAATCTAGCCTGGCTTTTGATCAATAATGTATTTCCTTTGCAACTTCATTCACATTTATGAAATATAAACTAATAACGTTATTTCTGCTGTTTCAAACTCTGGCGGCCTCCGTTTCAGGTCAATTAAAAAAAGCAGCCAACTACCAGTACACAGTAGACTTAACTCGTGTAGTCGACGATAAGGTATTTGTAGAACTGTTGGCTCCGAAAATATCGTCTTCTGAAATTACCTTTTACCTCCCCAAGATTGTCCCGGGCACGTATGCCATTGCCGATTATGGGAGATTCGTTTCCGACTTTAAAGCTGTCGACAAAAAAGGGAGAAATCTAACTCACGACCGTGTCGATGATAATACGTGGATCATCAAAAATGCTTCCAGACTTGAAAAAATTTCCTACTGGGTGAGCGATTCATACGATACAGATCTATCCGGTCCCTCCATATTTCAACCCGCTGGTACCAATATAGAAGAAAATAAAAACTACCTCCTTAATACCAGTGGCTTCTTCGGCTATTTTGAAAACATGAAAGAAGAGCCAATTGTTCTGAGCGTTATTCGTCCAGATAGTCTCTATGGTTCAACCGCATTGATCCCTGAGAAAGCAGGTGTCCCTTTGACTAAAGTCAAACTTGAAAAGGGAACATCAACGGATCAAAAGCTTGTCGACACTTATCTGGTGGATGACTATGACGCGCTTATTGATTCTCCTCTCATGTACAGCGCGCCTGACACCGCCATTATTCGCGTGGGAAATACCGAAGTTCTTATAGGATCCTATTCACCAACGGGGAAGGTAAGCGCAAAGGAGATCGCTGCAAGCCTTAAGGAAATGCTTATGGCTCAAAAAGAATATCTCGGTGGAGAACTGCCGGTTGAAAAGTATGCGTTCATTCTGTATTTTACTACCCAACCCGTCACATCGTTTGGCGCACTGGAGCATTCCACTTCGTCAGTGTATTTTATTCCGGAAGCTCCGATCGACCAGATCAACCAGACTTTGCGCGACATGGCCGCGCATGAATTTTTTCACATCATAACCCCGTTGACAATTCATTCCGAAGAAATCCACAACTTCGATTTTAATAATCCGAAGATGTCCAAACACCTGTGGTTATATGAAGGTGTCACGGAGTATTTTGCCAGCAATATGCAAGTCAAGTATGGTCTCATCACTACCGATGATTACCTCGATGTCTTGCGAGAAAAAATACTGACTGCGGAAAATTTTAAGGATACTGTTCCCTTTACAGATATTAGCAAATTTACACTGACAGAATACAAAGACCAGTACTACAATGTCTACCAGAAAGGCGCACTCATCGGAATGTGTCTTGACATTAAACTCAGACAATTGTCGAAGGGTGAATACGGCATGCAGGACCTGGTTAAAGATCTTTCGAAAAAATTTGGAAAATCAAAAGCGTTTAAAGACGACGAACTATTTGATGAAATAGTATCGATAACATATCCCGAGATCGGCGAATTTTTGAAGAAATATGTAGCTGGTCCTGAGCCACTGCCATTAAACGAAACTTTTCAGCTGGTTGGTGTAAACTATATTGAGCGATTTGTGTCGCCGGAGCTTAGTCTCGGTCTGGAATCAGAAGCTGTGACAGTAACGCAAATCGATGGTTTACCTAAACTCGCAATTGCGGATACTGCTGCCCTCAACAACCAGGGCAAGGCGTTAGGTTTTATGAATGGCGATGCTATTGTGAAAATCAATGGCGAAGTCGTTCCGTACAATAATGAGTTTCGCGACTTTTTCGGACGTCAACAGGGATCCCTTGAAGAAGGTAAAAAACTCAGTTATACCGTCTTAAGAAAAAATGAAGCGGGTGAATTGAAAGAGGTTAATCTCTCAGCGGATGTGATAATTGTCGATCGCGTTGTCAGACATCTGCTCGGTATGAACGATCATGCTACGCCGGAACAATTGGAACTGCGAAAAGCCTGGCTAACGGATTAACCGAGTATTTTTCGCACAACTGCCTGGGCGCATCGATCCCCGTCCATCGCTGCGGATACAATTCCTCCGGCATAACCAGCACCTTCTCCGGATGGAAAAAGTCCACTAATCTGAGGATGTTCAAGTGAAACTGCATCCCGCGGAATTTTCACCGGTGATGACGTACGACTTTCAACTCCAATAATTTGGGCTTCATTTGTCAAATACCCTTTCATTTTTTTACCAAAACTTCGGAAGCCCTGCCTCAGCGCATCAATTAGATACGGCGGGAGGAAACTATTGAAGTCTGCCGGGATTAATCCGGGTTGGTAAGAGCAAGGATTTAAAGTCGTTGATACCCGATTCTCAACAAAATCCATCAATCGATTTGCCGGTGCAGTCTGCGTACCACCGGCGACCTGGCAGGCCATCCTTTCTATATCCGCCTGAAAATACAAGCCAGATAAGGGCCCATACTTCCGATATGGAATAAAATCAGGTTCGTCAACTGCTACAACGATTCCTGAGTTAGCAAAAGGTGAATCGCGTCTCGAAGGACTCATACCATTGACAACAATCTCACCAGGAGCTGTCGCCGCCGGAACAATAAAACCTCCGGGGCACATGCAAAAAGAAAATACACCCCTATCCTGACCGTTGACGTTGGCCTGGTGCACTAAAGAATAGGATGATGCCGGCAAAAAATTCCCTCTGTCGGGAAAGCAGTGATATTGAACCTGGTCAATGAGGTTCTGAGGATGTTCCACCCTGACGCCAAGCGCAAAAGGTTTCGATTCAATCGCAATATTCTTTTCCTGCAACAAAAAGAAAATGTCCCTCGCAGAATGGCCTGTCGCAAGAATAACAGCCTCGCCTTCGAATTTGTCACCTGCTTGTGTGATAACTCCCTTAATAGCGTCGGACTGCAGGATAAAGTCAGTTACTCTTGTGTTGAAATGCATTTCACCGCCGGCATTAAGTATTGTTTGGCGCAGATCTGCAACCAGTCGCGGAAGCTTATTGGTCCCGATATGTGGATGTGCATCAAACAGAATATCAGGCTTTGCGCCATGAGCGACCATCATTTCAAGAATTCGCCTCACGTCACCCCTTTTCTTCGATCGTGTATAAAGCTTCCCGTCGGAATAGGTCCCCGCTCCGCCTTCGCCAAAACAATAGTTTGAGTCAGGATTAACAACGTGATCTCTATTGATTGCCGCGAGGTCTCTTCTTCTTGCCTGCACATCACCTCCTCTCTCTAACACGATAGGTTTGACTCCGGATTCAATCAATCGCAAAGCAGCGAAGAGGCCTGCTGGTCCGCTGCCGACAATGATAACCCTGCGACTATTGGTAACATTGCGCTGCCGAATTTCATAACGGTCAGGCTGACGATATTCGGACGCGGAAAGTATCTCGCATTGTATTCGAACTACAACATTTCTTCCACGAGCATCTATGGAGCGCTTTAGCGGATTTACAAAAACGCTTCCATCCTGGTTCAGTCTGAGCTTGCTGTAGAGCGTCGCAGTAAAGTTATCTTCGTCGAAAGCCTCTTCTGGCTTTAAAACGATCTCAACTATTCGCATAGGGGTTCATAACAGGCGGTATTGGGTTATTGACAAGAATTGCAATATCCCGGCCTTTCCGCAAAAATACAGTTATGCTATCTAAATGAAAAAACGTTTCCCAGATTAACACCGAAGTGAAACGTTTTCGAAAACTTATCCTGATTAACATCCTGAAAATAAGAGGCGAATTCAGGATCAACATTGAAGCCGCGATATCCGATGTCACCTGAAGCAAAAACGTCAATCGTGAAACCTGTGCTATTGTTTCGTCGCATTATTCTATAACCAAGAAGCAACCCCCACTCTATCCGCTGCTCAACAGCATTGAAAGTAAAAATAAAATCAGGGTTCTGTCCACCCGCTTGATTAGCATTTTCGAAATGCCCAAGGTTTGTAAACCTTACCTCGTGACCAAAGTACCACATACCTGCCTTAAGCGGATTGTAAAACTTCTGTTTTATAGCAATGCTATAACCACGTTCAAATTTTTTTCCAGGTGCGATGCTCAAGTCAGAACTAAAAAACGGATCACGGATTCCAACAAATTCAAACTCATGGCCGATGCGTTCCTCCAGGTAAAATTCAATCCCGACAGGTAAGCGCCCGGCTGCAAGCCACAATGGATTGGTTCCAAAAATAACACCCTGGAACTCGTTGACATGCGCGTCAAAATATCCGAAATGTTTGCCCTTCGTTATCTTCTTGTCAATTGAGCTTTTACCAGCAAGTTGAGTTATTTCCTGGCTCAGCTTCTTGTCGTCGTAGAAAGGCTTGTAGTAACCGGACAACGTTCCGTCATTCTCATATATTTCCCAGGTACCCGTTTTTAAATCGTCTTCAAGCGTACCCTTGGTTT
>CAMLER010000002.1 GCA_946478915.1 uncultured Chryseolinea sp. | reverse complement strand
CTTCGTAGCTTACTCCCGCAGCTACGAGGTTTTTTGCAATATGCCGCGTAGCATACGCAGCTGAGCGGTCAACCTTAGATGGATGCTTTCCCGAAAATGCTCCTCCACCATGCGCGCCCTTTCCTCCGTACGTGTCAACAATTATTTTACGTCCTGTCAGGCCCGTATCGCCATGAGGCCCGCCGATCACAAATTTTCCTGTAGGGTTCACGTGATATTTTATATCACTTCCAAAAAGCTTTTGTACTCTCTTCGGTAATTTCTTTTTGATCCGCGGTATTACAATGTTAATCACATCTTCCTTGATCTTGCTTAACATCGCTGCATCTTTTGCAAAATCATCATGCTGAGTAGAAATTACGATCGTGTCAACGCGTTGTGGTTTGTTATCGTCACTATATTCAATGGTCACTTGCGATTTGGCATCAGGGCGCAGATAGTTCATTAGTTTACCTTCCTTTCTAAGGAGGGAAAGTTCGCGCAACAACAAATGTGCAAGCTCAAGCGGAAGCGGCATGAAGTTATCCGTTTCGTTGGTGGCATAGCCAAACATCATACCCTGGTCGCCCGCACCCTGGTCTTCCTTCTTGCGTCTTTCGACCCCCTGGTTGATATCAGGGGATTGTTCATGTATCGCTGAAAGAATACCGCATGAATCCGACTCAAACATATACTCACTTTTAGTGTATCCGATTCTTCGAATCACTTCGCGAGCGATATCCTGTACATCCAGATAAGCATCCGACTTTACCTCGCCGGCCAGCACAACCTGGCCTGTAGTTACTAAGGTTTCACATGCAACTTTTGATGAAGGATCATAGGCTAAAAAATAGTCAATAAGCGCGTCAGAAATCTGGTCTGCAACTTTATCGGGATGTCCTTCTGAGACGGACTCCGAGGTAAATAGATACGGCATAAGGATTTTGTATTGTTTGTTGTTAAGCTAAAAAATGGAACGCCAAATTTAGATTGATTTAATTAAAAGCAAAAGGCCTTTCGGTGGCGGCCAACTTAAGAAGCCAGAATCATAAATACTGCAGGTAACTTGGGAATATCTACCTCTCGGGTTTTCCATTCCCGGATTGTTAAAGTACTGATATTCTCCGTTTCCCCAGTGATATCGACTGCAATCGAAAGCAGAGTTTCATTTCGAAGGTTATTCAGCAACATCCGCTTAAGATTATTATTTCTGTAGGGTGTTTCAATGAATATTTGGGTCTGGCCTTTCTCTTTTGATTCCCTTTCAAGATTGCGAATTGCCACAGAACCTTCCTTAGCGTCGATTGGCAGGTATCCATGAAAAGTGAAGCGCTGACCGTTGAGGCCAGAGGCCATCAAAGCCAGTAGCAGGGAAGACGGCCCAACTAACGGGACCACCTGGATGCCATTCTCATGCGCAAACTTTACCGCCAGCGCACCTGGGTCTGCCACCCCGGGGCATCCGGCTTCAGAAATTATCCCGATATTTAACCCCTGTAAAATGGGGCCGAAGAGTGATGTCAGGTCTTCTTTTTTTGTATCCTTATCTAATACTTGAAAGCTTAGATGCTCTATTGAATCGTAAATTTTAAGCGAGCTTATGAACCGTCTAGCGTTTCGCAAGTCTTCTACCAGGAAATGGGCTACGGTAGGCAAAACCTGATAAACCTGCGGGGTGATGACACTTCGTTGGGTCCCGTCGGCAATAACGTTTGGAATCAGATATAACTTTCCTTTTTTCATTAAACGAATAGCTAAAAAGAGCCATGGGCAAATTTCTTATTATCGTCGGAATATTCTTTATCGTTGCCGGACTTTTGATAACCTATCTTCCAAAAATTCCGTTTCTGGGTAAATTGCCGGGAGATATAACTATCGAGCGCGAAAATTTTAAATTCTATTTCCCATTAGCGACAAGTATTATCATTAGCATCATTCTAACCCTCATTGTATTCCTATACAATAAGTTTAAAAACTAAAAAGAGTGTCCCGCACTACTGCCGTTCCAGCTGAAAATAGGTCTTACACATACTTTGTTGCCGGAGTCATAATTTGCCTGTGCGGTTCCATATGTTTTTCGACGAAAGCGATCTTTGTAAAACTTGCCTACCGGGAAACAAGCGTAGACGCGGTCACCTTGTTAGCATTGCGTATGATTTTTTCGCTACCGTTCTTTATGATCTCGGCCTGGTGGTCATCCTCCCAAAGTACGAATGTGCGGTTCACTCCGATGCAATGGTTGGCTGTTGCAGCGATTGGATGCCTGGGCTATTATGTCAGCAGTCTGCTGGATTTTATCGGGCTGCAATATGTCTCAGCGGGCATCGAACGTCTTATCCTTTTCATTTATCCAACTCTCGTGCTTCTGATGTCGGCAGTCATTTTCAAGGCTAAAATTAAGGGGGCGCAATGGGCTGCCCTTGCCATAACCTACGCTGGATTGATGGTGGCCTTTTGGGGAGAAGCCAATTTTGAAGGTCAAACAAAAAACTTCTATCTCGGAGCCGCTTCCATTTTTGTCTGCGCCGTTACCTACGCGATGTATATTGTGGGAAGTGGGAAGCTGATACCCATAGTCGGGGCCGCAAAATTTAATAGTTACGCAATGAGTTTTGCGGCATTAGCGGTGATAATACATTTTTTTGTTAACAACGATAATTCTCTTTTGAACATGGATAGCCAGGTATATACCTACAGCTTTTTGATGGCTATCATTGGCACGGTCATTCCTTCGTACCTCGTCGCGTTCGGCATCAAAAGAGTTGGTTCCGGAAATGCGGCCATCATCGGGAGCATAGGACCGATATCCACAATCGTTCAGGCGTACTTTTTCCTTCAGGAACCAATCCATGCACTGCAACTATTGGGCACTGCGCTTATTCTAACAGGGATTCTGATTATCAGCAAGAAATAACTGCTGCTTCAGATCGGAATTCTTCCAGTTGAGTAAACGCATTAGATTAACCGATTAATTTCTCAGCACAATCCTTTAAATTCCGGTAGAGTAATCACAAAAACTTATGCGCTACTTTCTGCTCCTTTCGATAATAGCCCTCGCTATAACGGCTCACGCGCAATCGAAATCATACATTTTTGTTTTTCTTCATAAGAAAGCCGACATCTCAGAAGTTGCAAAGGATACCGTGGAACATCTTATGAAAGGTCATATGGAAAATATGGAACGCCTTGCAAGGGAAGAAAAACTTCTTGCAGCAGGACCGTTCGAGGGTGGAGGAGGGATATTTATCTTAAATACCACATCGAAGGAAGAAGCCAACGAGTGGATAAAAACAGACCCTGGCATACAGGCCAACCGTTGGGACGTTGAAATGCTGGAATATTCTCCCCAGGTCGGTTCGATCTGCCCTGTAAAAGAACCTTATGAAATGGTTACGTATGATTTTATCCGTTTCTCGGAAACTTCAAATAATCAACTATTGGAACATCAACAACGGGTGCAGCAAGAATCGGAAAATGGCAATGTGGTAACAGCAGGTCAGTTTAAACCATCGGGGAATATTCTAATCCTTAAAACAGGAGTGAAGGAAAAGTTTCTGGCAACAAACCCCGCAGTCCAGGGTGGGCATCTTAAGCCGGAAGCTAAGAAATTATGGATTGCACGAGGTTCTTTCTGTGAAAAATAAGGCAGTCATTCAAAAAGATTACTGAGTTCATAATCTATTTTACTGACCACAAAACTGAAATCATCCGGATCTTCTACAAAGTCAAGATCATTGACGTCGATAGTAAGAAGCTTTCCATCGCGATAGTTAGCGATCCATGAATCATATTGCTTGTTTAACTGTCGTAGATAATCCAACGTTATTGCATACTCAAAATCCCTCCCTCTCTTTTCTATCTGTTTCACAAGTTTTGGGATGTTTGCTTTCAAATAAATGAGCAGATCCGGGGGCTTTACAAATGTGATCATCGAACGGAAGATATCGAGGTAGCTTTGGTAATCCCTTTCAGACATGTGTCCATTCTTATGCAGATTCGCAGCAAATATATATGCGTCTTCATAGATGGTCCGATCCTGAATAGTAGGCTTGTCACTCCCCTGAATTTCATTGATCTGTCGGAATCGACTATTTAGAAAATAAATCTGGACGTGAAACGCCCACTTGCTCATATCTGTATAAAAATCACGCAGGTAGGGGTTTGTGTCGACGGACTCGTACAGGGCATTCCACCCATAATGTTTTGCAAGCTTTTCAGTGAGCGTAGTTTTTCCGGACCCAATATTTCCGCATACAGCAATGTGTCGCAATGTGCTCATCCACCCAGTAGTCACACCGTTGATACTACTACTTGCCCTATAACCATTTTTTTCGCTTAAAGTACCACAAAAAGGTCATCGACGACAAAACCATTAAAGTAACGGCAAATGGATAGCCCATCAACCATTGCAACTCAGGCATAAACCTGAAATTCATTCCATAAATACTTGCTATGAGCGTCGGGGGCATAAAGATAACTGTGACCACAGTAAAGATCTTTATAACCTGGTTCTGCTCAATATTAACCAAACCTAGAAAAGTGTTCTGCATATACTCTAACCGCTCGGAACTGAATTGAGTGTGTTGTAACAAGGAGGCGATATCCTTCATAATAATCTTCAACCGCTCATTTTCAATTTTGTTAAATTCAGGCACCCTTATCAAGGAACTGACTATCCGCTGTTTTTCTGTTGTTGTTTCGTGTAAAACCATTACGTTTTCCTGCAATTGCGCTATTCCCAGTAGCAGATCCTCGTTGAAAGTCCGCTGGGAAATCATCTCTTTGCTAATAAGATTCACTTTGCGATTAATGCTCTCAATTATATCTGCGTCGCTATCGATATGAGTTTCAAGGATCGACAGAAGGACATCAAGCCCATGCTCCTTCATTTCCGCTGAAGCTGATTTTAATTTGCGAACAGTTTCGGCGAATACCCTGAGCTCTCCCTGGCGGTAGGTGAATAGTATATTTCCCTTTAGGATAAATGTTGTATTCTGAAGTGTCAGTTCTGCGTCGCTGGAAAGTACTCCAAGGTTGATCTCGATAGTTTCCTCTGTTTCCAGAAACCTCGAGCTGCTTTCTATTTCCTGAATCTCGAGAGAAGTAAAAAATTCAATTTTATAATTCCTTTCAACAAACTCACGCTCCTCCTGCGAAGGATTTTGCAGGTCTATCCAGACGATGTTATTGATACTGCGGATTTCTTCAAAAGAAATATTCTTGTATTGCGTGATCTTCCCCTGAACTGCTGTATAAACCCGAATCATAATTCTTTTGTAGGCGCAAGGTATGACCAATATTTTAAATGACATGCGATGACAACGGAAAGAAAAAGACCTGCCGGGTAAAACCCAACAGGTCCAATTCAACCTGTAAAAGAATCTTTAACTATGTTTCTGATTCGTCCGCCTCATCTGCTTTCTTAAGCTCCTCATCAATAATCTTTTCAATCACCTCGCGTTGCCGCTCATCTATCGTCTTATCAACCTTCGCCTGCTTTTTCATGAAACGCAACATAGCATTCTTCTTAATCTCATAGGCTATAAACACAGAATACTCGTTGGTCTTTTCATTAAAATATTTTTGTTCGCCAATCTTTCGCAGGTCTGCCATGTCGGTATTCATAACCTGTCTTACCAGGCTTTGAAATTTATCAGCAACATCCGCGCCTCTTTCATTTTCCGTTTGACCAAGGTATTGATCGGCAACTTGTTTCATTGTAGTGTTTACCTGACCAGCCAGTTGGGCCTTCGCTTCAATATCGGCCTTACCTCGCGCAATATTGTCTTGCGAACTTACTCCCTTCCCTGTTGCCCGGAAAAACCGGTTGTTCGATTCGTATGCGTTACCCCTAAATGGCTCTTTCACCTTTTGTCCCAAGGGACTCGATGAACATCCTATCCACAACACAACCGAACAAGCAAGCGCAATGGTGTATAATGTTTTCATAAAGTAAGAACCATTTCTTAGCCAAAATACGAAAAATTATGCCAGACCAAACAGCGCTAAAAAACTAAAAAGCGTGGACTATCGCTCGCCACCGAAATGCCCAACACCAGCGAATCGAAACGTGAGCCGCACCGGCCTGCCCCAATATGGACGCTAGTTCTTTTCTTTTAAAAGCACGAAGAACAGACAAAGGTGCATCATATTTGACCATAGCCGATCGGGAAAAAAGAATCGTTAAAAGTTTAATCGAATAAAACGCCAGCCAATGCCTGTGGATATCATTAATTATATAGCCCAGTCTCACGCTTCTACCTAGCTTGCTAAAAAAATTCTTTAGCTTATCATCACTAAAATGATGAAAAAAAAGTGTACCAATTACGATGTCATATTCTTCTTGAAAGAATTCGCTACTTAAAACATTGACAGCTTTAAAATAAATATGGGGACAGTCAGCAATATTTTTCTTTGCAAATGCAACAACGTTGGGATTGGCATCAAAGCCAATGAGTTTTAACTGAAGATTATTCTTTTTGCCCCATGCATCGATCAATCGGAGCATTTCACCACCTCCGCATCCGAGATCTACAATAGTAATTTCCCTGCCTGGAGCCTTCCTGCATAACTGCTCAATTGCGCTTATTGTGATTCGGTTTCCGCCAAGCCACTTGTTGATAAACTCCAGTTCGCGCAGAGTTTGGTTAAGTACCTCCCCCGAACATTCCAGATCATCCATTATTTCAGGGCTAGTTGACCTGGTGGAAAAGTCCGGCATATTCAATCAATTTCAATTTGCAAGACCATACTTTCCAACGTTAATCCTGGACCGAATGCAAAGCTCAAAATGTATTCGTCGTTGTCGCCATGCACCAGTGCCTTAAAAATTTCATTCAACACAAACAAAATTGTTGGCGACGACATATTGCCATAGTTACGAAGAACAAAGTGTGCAGCCTGATTTTTTTCCCTGGGAATCCGAAGTTCCTTTTCTATGTTTTCTAAGATGCGTTTACCACCCGGATGAATGGCAAAATAACGAATGTCAGAAAGATCTTTAGAGGTTTTTTTGAGCAACGTTTGTGTAAGCTCTCCAATGCCATCCTTAATGATGGATGGTACATAGGTGGACAGTTTCATCTCGAATCCAAGGTCACCGATGGTCCAGGCCATGTCTTGATCGCTTTTAGGCACCAACTCACTGTGGAAGCCGATCGGCCTGAGTCTTCGGTTTTGGCGTGTTTGAGCCTCTACCAATATGGCCGCTGATCCGTCTGCAAATAGTGCATTTGCCAGCAAGTTATCTTCCGTTGCTTTTTTCTGAAAGTGCAAACTGCACAACTCTGTACAGACAATTAAAACTTTGGCGTCTGCATCGCGATGACAAAAGGCATCCGCCACTTTTAACGCATTGAATGCAGCATAACATCCCATGAAATTGATTCCCGTCCGGTGAACTGACAATGACAAACCATATTTCTTAACCAAATCAATATCAAGACCCGGTGCATACATTCCTGTGCAACAAACAACGATGAGGTGTGTAATGGATTGGATATCGAAGGCAGGAACTGTCAACAGCATGTTATCCACGGCTTGCGAACTAAGCCCAACAACATTTTGTCTAAAGGAGGATAACCTTTTTACTGTCGTTGGAAATGGTTCAAAATCCGAAGCGTTCGAATAGAATGTGAAATCCTCCTTCAAACCATAGTCAGCCAAAACCGAATGTCGGAAATCGATCCCGCTGGATCGGAAGATGGTTTGCAGCAACCGGGTTTCATTTTGGCCCAGTTGCATCGCCTTAACCATAAAATCAGCAATTGTAGACTGACTAATTCTGTATTGGGGGTTAGCAGTCCCAATCGCCGTGATGTAACTCATTTATACGATATATTTCAAAAAACTATAATTTAGGGAAAGCTGTTCAAACCGACGTCTCAAAAATTTTCCAATGTTCTCTTCCTCGTCCTGGCTTCACCTGCGCATCCCGTTTTCATATTTTCTCTTACCTGTTTTTCTATTCAGTTTGGCCATTTCGCCCAATATTAATGGATCTCATATCCTATGGACCTTTCTAATTATTCACCTCTTTCTCTATCCGGCAAGTAATGGCTATAATAGCTATTTTGATAAAGATGAAAAAAGTATTGGCGGGTTACAAAATCCGCCACCCGTAAAGAAAGGGCTGTACTTTTTATCCCTCGCGTTTGATCTGGTTGCAATTCTATTCGGACTGATTTTCCTTAATGCAACATTCGCAATTATGCTTTTTGTCTATGGGCTTGTCTCAAAGGCTTACAGCCATCCTTCCATACGTTTGAAAAAATTTCCTGTTCTCGGATGGCTGATTGCTGGCCTTTTTCAGGGGCTGTTCACCTTTGCGATGTGTTACGTTGGAATAAATGGTTTCGGGATTGAAACCATATTCAACTGGACAGTCCTGGTACCTGGAACCTTATCTACCATAATGCTTTGGGCAAACTATCCCATGACGCAAATTTATCAACACGATGAAGATGCAAAGCGCGGCGACCTGACCCTAAGCAGAATGCTAGGAATAAGAGGTACGTTTTACTTTGTCGGGGCGACGTTTACCGTGGTAACGGTCGGTTTTATATTTTACCTGCAAACTTTTGCCCTTAAGTACTCCCTGATCTTTTTGGCCACACTTTTTCCCGTCGTCGCCTACTTCTTAGCCTGGTTTTTTCAAACGTATCAGAATGAAAGCAAAGCCGACTATAGACATACAATGTGGCTCAACTTCGTTTCATCTACTTGTTTGAATCTGTTCTTCCTCTACTTGTTTATAGACAGAACCAGATTTCTACATTGACTTTGAAGTTTATCTTCTGCCTTTACTTGCAGTTCTCTTTCTTGCCGTCTTCTTTGCAGTTTTCCTGGCTGTCTTTTTTGCAGTTTTTCTACCCGTCTTTTTCGCTGCCTTCTTTGGGACCTTTGCGCCTTTTTTTCGCGCTTCGGAGAGCCCGATAGCGATCGCCTGTTTACGGCTTGTAACTTTCTTACCGCTTCTTCCGCTCTTCAAAGTACCGCGTTTTTTTTCGCGCATCACATCTCTTACTTTTTTTTGAGCTCCTTTTGAATATTTTGCCATAGTGTTTAAGTTTTTATACTACCTCACAAAATATGTACCCATTCAGGAATCAGTCGTAAGTAGGATAGAAAGACACTTTTAATAAAATTAAGAAGTCAGTGATTCATCATCCTTGTAGAGTATAATCAACATTGATCATCGATCGTAATCAGGATAAATAATGGTGATCGAAGTTTCACTGATCGGTACACGTGAGTTTTCTGCGCAAACTTGAATATAGAATCATATCGCTTGTTGAGTCATCTTGCGGTTCTCGCGCATACGATGGACTGATAACGGTAAGGCTATCCCAAAACAGGGATCAGACGAAAGGTTCGCCGTGTGTTCCTTTGATCATTGCATTCGCGACGAATGGCAAGTGAACTGCAAGGTTAACGGCGATGTTAGAAGCCGTACGATTTCCAAAAAGATTCTGGACTTGTCTTCCGTACCATAATCTGTTTCTGAATTGCGCATTCCAGGCGTGTGTATAATTCCTTTCAAGAACATCGCGTGTCTCATTTTGCCTGATATTTTTTATTAAGAGATCACTTAATAACTTCGAAGACCGAATCGCCATTGCCATCCCGTTTCCGCAAAGCGGCGTGATCATCCCGGCTGCATCTCCTGTCATTAACACATGATCCTCCACTGGCGATTTCGTTTCAAAAGATATCTCGTTGATGGTTTCGGGTTTATCGAATAAGAATTCGGAATTCAGAAATATTTTTTTTAAAAAAGGATTCTGGTGTAGTACAGCCATCTCCATTTCCCTGATGCTTTTAAATTTTTTGATATTGTCGCGATGAGTGAGATAGCACAAATTTGTTCTTCCATCTTCAACGTTGCTAATACCACAATATCCGCCATCGAAGTTGTGCAAAGCGATCAAGTCGTGCGGATGATCTGCGCGGATGTGATACTTCACTCCAACATATGGAGAACGTTTCTGAATAAATTTTCTTTTGAGATAAACATCGATTTTGGATCTCTTTCCAAATGAGCCAACCACTAAGTGGGCTTCAAGACTCTGACGAGACGTCCTTACAAGAAATGCATCATCTGCGAATTGAATTTCGTGTGCTTCTGTGTCGAGAAAGAATTCTACTCCTGCCGATTGTGCTTTTTCATACAAAAATTTGTCGAATAGATAACGGCTGATCCCAAATCCACCAAGATCCAAATTGAGAATTTCGTTTTTCCCGGAAATAGAAGACAGTTGGAATCGCTTAATGTCTGCTGGCGCATATTCCGAAGGAAACAGCCCAAGAGTCTTGAGAAATGGCACAGCCTCATTCGAAATATATTCACCGCAAACGCGATGGAACGGAAATCTCTTTTTTTCGATTACCGAACACGGAATTCCAGCATTAACGATCTGGATAGCAGTAAGCAGCCCGGAAATTCCTCCTCCTATAACAACTACGTTCTTCAAAAATTGATTAACCTTTTCTTTAAATGAGAAATTAAATTGAACAAAAGGCTTTGGCCCAACAAAATTTGCATAGGAACAGATCTTGTTTAGTAACCTTTTACGTTAATATACTGTTTAAATCTCAGTTGGCTTATGAAATCCGATTCACAAAATTCTACTCCCCTTAATGTTCTTCTCATTGGAAATAATCCGATGGAACTGGGTACGATCCTCGAACACCTCAAACAGGTTCGGGCACAAAAAATCATCATCGAAATTGCATTCGACCTGAAAGGTATCGTCGAGCGCCTCGTGATGTTCAATCCAAATTTTATTTTTATCGACGATAATATTGGGCGCGCTGAAATGCGCGAGACCATCAAAAGACTTTCAAGTAGTAAAAGGACAAAACATATTCCCATTACTGTGCTAAAGAGCTCGAACTACCATGAGGCTCTTGGTTCAGGAAGCATTTTAGACTACCTGTTAAAGCAAAATCTCTCTGCCGAGGCACTGTACAACACCGTTAAGAATTCGTTGAAATTTCAAAAGACACAACAGTACCTCCAAAAAATATATCAAAAGAGAAAGACTGAATTGCTAAAATTCAGCTACTAGATCTGATCCTGGAGAAGAAATTCCTTTCGAATTTTTTCTCCTTTTCTGGATATTTCTACCCGTATTTTTCGCCCTGGCTTGCTATTGAAAAATCCATTAACGCTATTGAGGTCAAGGCTTGATGCAGCAACCCCATTGACGCTTAATATTTGGTCCCCGGGCAAAATACCACCGCGTTGAGATGCCGACTGGTCGCGCACTTCTGTCACCTCGAAAATGTTTAACGCTGACCCGATCGCTTTAACAGTTATCCCACTCAGATTGTAGTAAAAACTGTTGTTGAAGCTTGAATTCTTCTTAATGTAAACCCGCTCTTTTGGGAAATTAAAAACGATTGTAAACCGGCTCATCACCTCACCACCGATAGCGCCATTTCTAAATACGTTGCCAACTTTGATACTATCCGCATAACTGTTGGGATCAGGAAAATTTGCAATTACGCCTTCAAGGTTGTGGCTGCCGAGGGTTAATGAGTTAATTCTTCCGACCTTCCCATAGATAGCTCCACCGAGGCCGCGGCCCAGCAAACTGCTAACCGTTTTGTCCGGTACCTGAATGCGAGGATCCGATGTGGTCTCAAGCATTAATCCATGGCTTGCGCCAGAATCCATCATGAGCTTGGCATCCATCGACGTCCCATCCTTTAAAACCAACGGGACGACTATGTAAGGTTTGGTGTCTTCAACGACAATTGGTAACGCTTCAAATTTAGCGCGTTTCCGGAAGCGATCCGGAGTCATCAACGTCAGAAGCTTTTTTTGATAATCAATCTCAACAATAAACCTGCTAAATAACTCATACCCTAATATGCCATGGACATCGGTTCCCAGATAATTTCGCAGCTCAAGATAATCTTCGGCTAAGACAAGCATGGCGTGGCCACGACCGCTCACGCCGGGCAAATCTAAGGTTACGTTGTTTGTAACGTACGCATCCACCAATTTATCTCCCCCTGGACCGGAGATGGTATACTTGCGAGCATATGGCAGATTAAGAATATCGGAAAATGTTTTTTGGGTAAGAATCGTAGTGCGAACACCGGTATCAAGAATGAATTTCAGCGGCAGCGCGTCATTAAGCACCACTGGAACAACCACCAGGTTATTATAAATCTCGATTGGAATCTGGACTTTCTTCTTGCCGTTCGTTAATGCGAATCCCAGATGTTGGCATGGAGCTTCGATCACGAGTAAGAAAAAGAAAGTGAATACCAGACATCTCCAGGCCATACGTTAAATGCGAGCGTTCAAGAAGGCTGCCGATAATTGAGGATTATTCATCTTAGACAATTACCAATCCGGACAAAGTATGAATAACCCAGAGCTGTACATTGGAAAATACTGCTGATTTTATGAATCCAATTGTAACGTTATCGACTTCTCTTTACGTAAATATAACACAGGAACGTTGCAACAGCCGCAGATTTGTAATGAATATTCCCAAAGACGGGAAGGAAAGTCAAAACTTGTTGTCGTGCTTGTTCTTGCTAACCATTTTGTTAGGAAAAATCCATGGAGAAATAATGGCCAAAATAAAAAGTGCAATTACTACGAAAAACGGCCACCAAGCTGCTATGTCCATAATCTGATTTTTAAAAGCTCAAAAATAACGCATTCCCCAAAATTTTAAACAAAGATTCCGAAATTGTTTTTAGCTTGAAACCCATGTCAGCAACACCAAAATAACGCCTGTTCAATGAAAAAATTCCTCATAGTGGCTGGTGTGGCCGTTGCATTGTTGATTATCCTGGGCTTTGTGGCTAAATTTTTCGTTAAACAACATGATAAATCATTCAGCCCCGAAGAAGAAGTGATATTTACTTCGGAAGATCTCACCATCCGCGTTTTCTATAACAGACCGTACAAAAAAGGTAGGGACATTTTCGGCTCGCTGGTTCCATATGATGAGGTCTGGCGTACTGGTGCTAACGAGGCAACTACTTTCGAAACGAATAAGGATATTTTGATTGAAGGACGAACACTGAAGAAGGGAAAATATTCTTTGTGGACCATACCTCGGCAAGAGAGCTGGAATATAATTTTCAATTCTGAACATGGTCAATGGGGCATAGGGTCGGATGGACAAGCGAATCGAAATCCCAAAAATGATGTACTGGCGACTGACGTAATTGCTGTCCAGCAGGAACGGGTCTTCGAGCAATTCACGATATCATTCGAAAGGGTTGGCGAAGACGCAGAGATGGTTCTGATGTGGGACAAGACACTGGTCGCGATGCCTTTCTCGTACCGGTCACTTTAACCGTGGTACGGCTTTGATGATCAATCTGCGATCTCCAGGAATTACTGCTACAATTGCATTTGTTAGTGTTTTTATATTGTCTCTGTTAATACCTGCCGTAACAAGCTGATTCGTTATTGCTTCTGCCTGCTTTTGTGTCCGATCATTATGATAAAATGTTTTGATGAGGACTGTATCCCGTTTGAATACCTGCCCGAGCGAATCAATATCTTCTATCGCGGTAGTAATGGAGTCCATCCGCACTTCAGTGAGATCATTCGACGATTGTAAAGAGTCTTCTTCGTAACCTTCCAGCAGAACCTGAATTTCGAAAATCATCTCAGGATTTGCTTTCATCATCCGCACCAGCTTTTTTATTTCCCTGTCAGAGGATGCATCAAGGTTTGCGGTTGATGGTTGGAATTGAATTCCATTCAACAAGATTTCTTCGCCAGGGGATGGCTGTTTCAGTACTACGCTTATTTTCTCCCGTTGCGGGATCTTTTCACTCGTAAGATCAAAAAGCTTTGTGAAATAACTAAGCTTGCTTTGTTCCGGATCAACGGAAAATTCATATCGGCTACCTTCGCGCACGTATACGAAATATGATCCGTCGGCAGCGGGCCGCCCGCTATGCACGCGTTTCCCATTTGTCAAATCGGTTATCGTTATATACGCAGGAACTGCGGCTGCATTCTCACCTGTTACGCTTCCCTCAACCTTCATCATTCCTTTGGGTCTAAGATCATCGGGAATCAGGTATTCAACCAACTCCAATTTGTTTCGCGTGCCAGTCGTTTCCTTTATGAGATAGCGTCCCAGCGCAGACGCCGTGACAAATTGATCATCCAGTTCTGAGTTTACAAAATCCAACGGTTTGGGATTTGACCAGTCACCGTTAACCAATCGAGTAACATACAGATCCATCCCTCCCCTTCCGCCAGGAATCTTGTCGGAAGCAAAAACTAACGTTTCACTATCTGCCATTATTCGGGGCGACTGAGAATTCCCGGTATTAATATTTCCCGGCAATTCCTTAGGCTCATTCCATTGTCCGTTTGGCTTTTTGTCAACGCGGAACAGCTTGCATCCTGAAGCAGTTCGGTAATCCATATTGTCACAACGCATGAAATACAAGCTCTTTCCGTCAGCTGTCGGCGATGGGCAACCTTCATTTGCCTTTGAGTTTACCGGCATAAAAAGATTCTGCGGTTCGGTCCAAGTTTTTCCTTTCAACTCACTGCTTAAAATATCATAGCCCCCTACAACGGGGGCCTTGGCTGAAGTAAAATACATTCTCTTGCCATCCGCGCTAAGTGCAAATCCCTTTAGGAAAACTGATCTGTTATTAATCGTTTTGGGAAGTTCGACAGGTTCCTCCCAATCATTTTCACGCGAGGTGTAAGCGACGGTAAGCGCCCCATCTTCTCCCATATCAGAGACAAATAACAGTGCATTACCATCGTGGCTGATGTACGGCGCCTGCACATTAATTGAAGGATGATTTATGATTCCGGGAAGCCTTCTGGTTTTCGCCTGACCAGCGGCAAATAAAATACACACGTGGAGCAGGGTCAGGAGCATGGAAAATTTTCTCATAGTTAGGGGTGTTGCACTAAAATAATTCAATTATCCCATTCAGACGGAATACCTAACGCTGGACACACGTTATTTCATATTTACTTGTATCTTGTTCACACTTCAAAATTGACTTATTTCGCGTAAATGATACAGGTAATTCCGTCAATCGCCATAAGAAAAGGCAAAGTGATAAAAATGAGGAAGGGCGATCCTGCCAGTGAGAAGGCTTATGATGAAAATCCGCTCGATTTAGCAAGACGATTTGAGGACCACGGAATTGATGTCGTTCACCTGGTGGATTTGGATGGAGCGGAAAAGGGAAAACCCGTTAATTGGCACGTGCTGGAAGCCATAGCAGGACACACGGATCTAAAGATTGATTTCACAGGCGGGATTTCGACTGATGGAGATATCAGCAAAGCTTATGAATACGGTGCTGCTTACATAACCGCAGCCAGTATTGCTGTAACAGATCCGGAGTTATTTGCTTCGTGGATTGTGTCGTACGGCAGGGAAAAAATGACGCTTGGGGCAGACGTTGTGGATATTCAGACAAAGGAATTGCTGTATCGGGGGTGGCGGCACAAAACAAAATTGACGCTATTCGAACATCTCGAATATTTTTACTCCAGGGGTTTGAAGTATGTCAAATCAACCGATGTCTCCCGGGATGGAGTTTTGGAGGGACCCGCGTTCAATTTCTATCAGGAAATTCGGGATGCCTTTCCGGAAATTTCTGTGCTTGCCAGCGGTGGTGTGAGAGGAATTGATGATATCAAGCGGCTAAATGATATGGGGATCTTTGCTGTGATCTTTGGCAAAGCGTACTACGAGGGGGTATTAAACCTGAAGGATTTAGAGCACTTTCTAATAAAAAAGCAAGCCTAACAGCATTTCAATCTACCATATCCTGCATCTTATATTTCTGAAAGATGTAGTACAGGAAATTGAATGAAAGTATTGAATCATCGTCCTGCGCAGGGCGCTTGACCGGGGTCTTAGACGAATCGGGTGACTGAACCCTGGTGGGCCGCAGCACCGCTTTGATGCCAGCCGAATCCTTAGCGATTGCACCGGCCTGCGATTTCTTAAATGCTGGGTCAAGCTCTCCCGGTGAATACATCATTTTTTCAGTTTCCTTGTCAACTCCCACTTCATCCATCTCTGTCCCTGGAAAACTTGTGTCCTGAGCTTGAACCATAAGGATACCACACGGCGTAATTACGCTCAAGGAGAAGGCAAGAAAGAGATCACGCAGTCTGATCCTCATGTCGATACGGTTCGTGTTGGTAACCAATTTTGAAGTTCGATATCAGAAAATTACAAAATTAAACTTGGATTGCTAGCTACTTTATCGTTGTAACATATTGATTTTTGCTGATCAAGCCAATTTTTTAGACCTTTTCATCATTTCTATGGATAGACACCCAATTTCAGGCACTATACGGTTTGCGGACTTTGAAAAGGTAGACTTCCGGGTAGGCACCATAATTCGTGCCGAAACCTTCCCGGAAGCCAGAAAACCGGCCTACAAGCTTTGGGTCGACCTCGGTCCACTGGGTATCAAAAAGTCTAGCGCACAAATTACTATCCATTACCAACCCAACACCCTCGTTGGGAAACAGGTTGTGTGCGTGGTGAATTTCGAACCTCGCCAGATTGCGAATTTTGTGTCTGAGGTCTTGGTTACCGGGTTTCCCGACATCGAAAATAATGTGGTGCTTTGCACCGCCGATAAAAGTGTTCCAAACGGCGCACGACTTTTTTAATTATGATTTCCTTTTCGCAGCTCTCTGAGATCACCGGCGGCCGGAATATCCAATATTACCGCGACGCACCAATTGTAAATATCATTATAGACAGCAGGAAAGCGTCTTCCCAACCCGACTCTATTTTTTTTGCCATAAGGGGCATTCGCCACGATGGGCATCGCTACTTAAACGACTTATACCAGATGGGCATACGTCAATTTGTTGTAGAGCAAGCGGTGTCTGACCTACGTGAATTTCCGGAAGCTAATTTTTTGTTCGTTCCTTCCACGGTGGATGCGCTGCAGAAACTTGCAGCATTTCACAGAAGTTCGTTTTCTATCCCTGTCATTGGAATTACAGGTAGCAATGGCAAAACTATAGTCAAAGAATGGCTCTTCCAGATGTTGTCAAAGGATCAGGCTATCGTTAAGAACCCCGGAAGCTTCAATTCGCAGGTAGGCGTACCGTTATCCGTCTGGCAAATGCAGTCACATCACCAGATCGGCATATTTGAGGCTGGCATTTCTACGCGGGGCGAAATGGAAAGGCTTCAAAAAGTTATTCAGCCATCTATCGGAATTTTCACCAATATCGGTTCAGCCCATGATGAAGGATTTAGCAGCCAGGAG
The DNA here is from genome assembly GCA_946478915.1 of uncultured Chryseolinea sp. The sequence goes on along the minus strand of CAMLER010000002.1, from coordinate 10,896 downwards.
GAGAAAATCAACGAAAAACTAAAATTGTTCCGGACTGCAGAGATCGTGATCTACAGGGCTGACCAGGAAGCAGTGGAAAACGCTATAAAAAAATCTGGGCTCAAAGGTTTTTCCTGGGGAAACAGTAAGGCCGCAGATATGGTAACTTCATTGGAAGGGGAAAGGTGTGAGGTTGTCTATTCGGGCCAGGTTCATACTTTTCGATTGCCGTTTTCCGATGCTGCTTCTTTCGAAAATTGCATGCATTGTATTGCACTCATGATGTACATGAGATTTGGGGCAAAGAGAATTCAACAGGCGATCAATTCACTGCGTTCAGTTCCGATGCGAATGGAAATGAAAGAGTGCATTAACCAATCGTACCTCATTGACGACACCTATAACAACGACCTGGGTGGACTGGAACTCAGTCTTCAGTTTCTCTCACACCAAAATCAAAAGAAGAAAAAGAGACTTATTCTTTCGGACATCTTAGAATCGGGATTGCCGGACGAACAGTTAACCCGGCAGATAAAGTCATTGCTCGAAAAGTATCCGGTACACGGTCTGGTTGGTATAGGTACAGTCTTGACAGCGAGTAGGGACTTATTTCCAGGCAATAATCAGTTCTTTCCTACTACTGACGACTTTCTGAAAAATTTTGATCTGGATTCAATTTCCGAAGAAATTGTTCTCATCAAAGGTGCCCGAAAGTTTGCGTTCGAGAACATTGTCAAAAAACTTCAGCGCAAAGTTCACGGCACCGTCATGGAGGTGGATTTAGGCGCATTGGTCCACAATCTGAATTATTTCCGCTCCAGGTTAAAACCCGACACCAAAATCATGGTGATGGTAAAGGCGTTTGCCTATGGAAGCGGTAGCCCGGAGGTTGCGAATGTCCTTCAATATCACAGGGTAGATTACCTGGGTGTAGCCTATGTGGACGAAGGTGTTGAACTTCGGAAGAACAACATTCGTCTTCCTATTATGGTCATGAATCCATCTGAAGATAGCTTCGACCCTCTGTTAACATACAATCTCGAACCTGAAATTTACAGTTTCAGGATTCTAAAATCCTTCCTGAAATTTTTGAATGGTCGGTCATGCAGAATTCACCTAAAGTTAGACACCGGCATGCGTCGACTTGGCTTCGAGGAGGAAGATATTTCTGAATTGGTGAAGCTGTTGGAGGAACATACCAATCTACATGTAGCCTCTGTCTTCAGCCACCTTGCCGCAGCTGACGAATCGCGTCACGACAATTTTTCAAACAACCAGGTTGAAAAGTTTTATTCGGCTGCGGAAAGGATCAAGGCCGTGATTGGCTATAAACCTTTGCTACATATTCTAAATTCTGCCGGAATACTGCGCTTTCCGTCATTTCAGTTCGACATGGTCAGGCTCGGTGTGGGATTGTATGGAGTCGACCCAACGCATAGTGATGCAATGAACATGCAAACCGTAGCAACTTTGAAAACGGTTATTTCACAAATAAAGCGGCTGAAAAAAGGGGATAGCATCGGCTATGGACGGCGAGGAACTGCCGAAAACGAGATGAAAATTGCGACTATTGCCGTCGGTTACGCGGATGGTTTCAGCAGACGACTTAGCCAGGGTGTTGGCGAAGTGTTGATAAATGGAAAACGCGCTAAAATTGTTGGAAACATCTGTATGGATATGACGATGGTCGATATCACGGGAATTGAAGCAAGTGAAGGTGATGAGGTAATTCTATTCGGCGGAAATCTACCTATCCAGGAAATCGCAAACAGGATTCAAACCATCCCTTACGAGATTCTGACCAATGTGAGCGAACGCGTCAAGCGGGTATTTGTATCGAACGGTATTTAGACGCTATCCACATCCACCCGGTCCGGGATGCCGCCGTAGTCGTTACCTTCTTCGTAAAAAGTCTCCTTTGAGGCCGCATCATCGGATTTTGGCTCACTTTTTTGTTTTTGCGTGTGTTCCTTCTTTTTCGTTTTTGTCTTTCGTGTCATCTGGAACAAGTTACTTCAAAACTCCCAATTTGATTGGATACCATAGGAACCACTTTTATATTTGCCTTGTTTAAAATTAATCTAAATAATGTCAGGGCGGATGAAAAACGTCGCAGAAATGCGTCCAGGAGAGCTTGCAGTAATTTCCGGATTCACAGATGATCACCTTTCAGTAAAATTAATGGAAATGGGATGCCTTCCCGGGGCCGCAATCCGCTATAATTTTTCGGCTGCTTTCGGAGATCCCATCTGCATCAGTGTTTCTGGCTATGAGTTATCGCTCAGGCTGGAAGAGGCTGCTACTATTTCAATTGTCAATTAGGTTAATGGTTACGCAGAAGAAGCTTAAGATTGCGCTGGCCGGAAACCCCAATTCGGGCAAATCGTCGCTGTTCAATCAACTCACTGGCCTTAATCAGAAGATTGGTAATTTTCCAGGTGTGACGGTTGAAAAGCGGTCTGGTCATTGTCAGCTAACGTCTGATATAAAGGCCGAAATAATTGACCTGCCGGGTGCTTATAGCATCTATCCGAGAAGCCTGGATGAGCAAATCGTTTCTGAGGTATTGCTCGATCACCGATCTCCCTCAACTCCGGATAAAGTCGTAGTTATTGTAGATTCCACTAATGCTAAGCGTGGCTTTTTGCTCCTCAGCCAGATAGTCGACCTTGGACTTCCAGCAATTCTGGCCTTAAACATGACTGACCTCGCTGCCAAAGCTGGCATTAGTTATGACTTAAATGGCCTGTCCAAAAGGCTTGGTGTTCCGGTGGTGCCTATAAATGCGCGCAAGGGAACCGGGCTTGACGCATTAAAGGAACAGATGTCAAGGCCACTCGACCCTGCACCAGCAAAAATTAACGCTGTATCAAAAGAGGTGGAGAAACCAGTGAGGGAGCTACGCGACCGCCTCGGTATTGACAATGATTATGAAGCTTATCTTTTCCTGGAACAGCCTAATTCACTTTCATTCTTAGATAAGGAAAGCCAGAATGTAGTTGAAGAGATTCGGAAGAAATATGAGTTCTTCCCGGGGAAGTTTCAAGGTGCAGAGACGATACAACGGTATAGCTATATTCAGGATCTGTTGAATGAAGCGACCTCCACACAACCTGTCTCGACATGGAAAAAGACCTCATCGCGAATTGATAAAATACTTCTTCATAAAGTCTGGGGGTACGTCATATTTTTCGCGATTCTGTTTCTGATATTTCAGTCAATTTTCGCGTGGGCGACAGTGCCAATGGATTTTATCGACGGACTTTTCGCAAGTATCAGTGGTTACACTATGTCCGTTTTGCCGGAAGGACCATTGACAAGTCTTTTGGCCGAAGGTATTATACCCGGAATTGGGGGGATTATGATATTCATTCCCCAGATCGCTATCCTTTTTGCTTTTATTTCGGTGCTGGAAGAATCAGGGTATATGGCAAGGGTTGTGTTTATGATGGATAAGGTTATGCGAAAGTTCGGCTTGAATGGCAAGAGTGTCGTGCCATTAATGTCAGGAGTTGCCTGTGCTATTCCTGCAATCATGGCCACGCGAACCATAGATAATTGGAAGGAGCGAACTATTACCATATTGGTTACTCCTCTGATGAGTTGCTCCGCAAGGCTGCCAGTATTCACCATACTAATCGCTCTTATCGTGCCCAATCAAACAGCATTGGGCTTCTTCAATCTTCAGGGTCTTGCATTAATGGGACTCTACCTGCTTGGATTCATTGCAGCTATTGGATCTGCCTGGGTAATGAAACAATTGATACGTGTCAAGGAGCGAAGTTTCCTCATAATGGAACTACCGACCTACAGAATTCCAAAGTGGTCGAACGTAGGCTTCACAATTATCGAAAAGACTAAAGCATTTGTCTTTGAGGCGGGAAAGATCATTCTTGCCATTTCGATAGTCCTTTGGGTTCTCGCAAGCTATGGCCCCGGCGATGTTATGGAAAATGCAGAAGCCACCGTACTAGAGCAGTCAAGTACTCTGCGATTAACCGAGGAAGGCCTGGCTGACCGTATTGCATCCTACAAACTTGAAAATTCTTATGCAGGAATTATTGGCAAAGGAATCGAACCCATAATCAAACCGCTAGGTTACGATTGGAAGATTGGTATCGCCTTAATAACTTCTTTTGCCGCGCGCGAAGTATTTGTTAGTACTATGGCTACCATCTACAGCATTGGAAGTGTGAGCGATTCCGATACTGCAACCATTCAGGAAAGATTGAAATCAGAAATTAATCCGGAAACGGGCGGACCTAGGTTTACACCTGCGGTGGGTTTTTCACTTCTTGTATTTTATACATTCGCTATGCAGTGTATGAGCACCATTGCTGTCGTTTATCGGGAAACAAAAGGCTGGAAGTGGCCACTAATCCAGGTCGCCTACATGACTGCGCTGGCCTACCTATCAGCGTTGCTGGTGTACCAAACGATGTCGTGATCGGCGCTTTTTTTATCTTTAGCTGATCACTTTATTATCATGAACTATCGGGGTCTTATATTTCTTTTTGCCTGTCTGTGGGGTTGTACTCAAAACGAGACTGGATCCAATAGATACAGTGATACAAATCTTGTTACGATCGCTAATCTTCAGGATCATCGGTCGGGAGACAGTCTTATTCTTTTTTTCGGAAATGAAAATCCGAGCTATCGTGAATTCGCAGCCTTCGCATTTGGATCAATTCAAGATTCAAATTTCGTCGAGCCGTTAAAAAATCTATTACTCTCAGACAAAGAAAGTAGAGTTAGACGCGCTGCTGCCTATGCGATAGGTCAAACTTCGGGGTTGCGCAGCGAAATAATACTTGACGAGGCTTTTTCGAAAGAAAAATCAGCGTTCGTGCTGAGTGAAATACTCCGCGCTTATGGAAAGGTAGCTCAATCCTGGAAGTTAAATGTGACATCCAGCGATACCGTTATTTCGGAGGGCCTGGCCTGGGGATATTATCGAATGGCAGTGCGGGGAAAGAGCGACACACTGCTGAATAGCAAATCAGCTGAGCTACTGCACTCTCCTTCCAGCGGTACACGCCTGGCGGCCGCGCACTATTTTGCCCGTGGTGCCAACGGCTTTCAAAAGTACTCTGACAAATTGATTGACTTGGCCTCCGGGGATAGGTCACCGTTAGTAAGGATGGCCGCTGCCCTTGCGCTTGGAAAAATCACTTCGCAGCAGTCCCTAAAGGCTTTGACCACGATTGCGGAAAATGATTCAGACTATAGGGTGCGCCTCAATGCCATAAGATCGCTGCAAAATTTCCCCTTCAATGAAACAAAAACAACGCTTTTAAACGCGCTTAATGAGAACAATATCAACGTTAGCATATCCGCAGCAGAGATAATCACAGCTTCTGCGTCCAGAGAAAATTTGACTGAAGTTCTAACGGCCGCGCGAAAGGCAACTAATTGGCGCGTCAGAGCGAATTTATTCAATGCAGCACTTTCCATCTCAGCGTCAGAGGAGGTCGCGACAGAAATAAGGGCAGCAATTGAGCAAGCAGTTAATCCTTATGAGCAAGCAGCACTGCTTACCACCTTGCAGCACATGCCATCAAGCGCCGAATATCTTTACCAGCAATTGATGAATCGAACAGAACCGGTCATTAAAACATCTACGGCTTCTGCTCTAGTTGAAATTAACAAGGATGAGCAATTTGATAAGCGCCTTTCCCCCGTATTTGCAAAATACTATGAAGAAGCGATAAACGGAGGTGACGTGGCCGTCATCGGAATTGTGTGCAGCGCCCTGGCCGATTCAGTGTTGAACTATAGATCGGTAATAAACGATTTTAATTTTCTTAAACGTGCTAAAGACAAGTTATCTCTTCCACGTGATTATGAGTCAGTCCTCCCGCTTAATATGGCTATCAATTATTTTGAAGGGAAGAATGAAAACTCCACGCTGGCTAATGATTTCAATCATCCAATTGACTGGAATTTAGTGAGAAAGATCCCTGCCGATCAGAAAGCTATCATCAATACTTCCAGGGGAAATATTGAAATCAGGTTGTTTGTTGAAGAAGCACCTGGGTCGGTGGCAAACTTTATCTCGTTAGCAAAATCCAAGTATTATGACGGTAAACGGATTCATCGTGTAGCTCCGAATTTTGTGGTCCAGGGTGGTTGTCCAAGGGGCGATGGCTGGGGAAGTGAAGACTATTCAATAAGATCTGAATTTATGCCGCATTCATATTCGACCGGGAGTATAGGAATGGCATCTGCAGGAAAGGATACGGAAGGTACCCAATGGTTCATAACACACTCTCCAACGCCACATCTCGAGGGACGTTATACACTATTTGCAGAAGTTGTTAGCGGAATGGATATCGTACACCAAATTGAAATCGGCGATTCCATTACTTCCATTGAGATAATCCACTCTCCCGGCCTTTGACATTTCACTTCATGCGCTAACTTGCACGCCTAAACTTTGCGCGCTTGACAAACGCTTTCGGCAAGAATTTTAAACTTGGTATTTTAGGTGGTGGCCAATTGGGAAGAATGCTCATTCAATCCGGTATGGATTTCAACATTCCGTTTGCCGTCCTGGATCCGGATGCCCATGCTCCATGCTCCACCATTTCCGAATTTTTCCATGGTAAGCTCACTGACTTCGACACAGTGTTGGAATTCGGTTCTTCTTGCGAGATCATTACTATTGAAATCGAAAACGTAAATACCAGTGCTTTAAAAGAACTGGTCGCAAGAGGCAAAAAGGTTTATCCACAACCGGAGGTAATAGAACTCATTCAGGATAAACGCACGCAAAAGAAATTCTACTACGAACACGGCATTCCTACCGCTGAGTTTATCTTAGTTGAAAATGCCAATGAAGTAAGTGACCAAATAGGGTTTCTTCCTGCTGTGAATAAGCTAGGGAAAGAGGGTTACGATGGTCGAGGTGTACAGATTATAAAAACTGCCGCTGATTTGCCAAAAGCTTTCAATGCTCCAGGGCTGCTTGAAAAGTTAATCCCTTTTGAAAAGGAAATCGCCGTAATCGTAGCGCGCAACGCAACAGGTGAAGTACGATCATTTCCTGCCGTGGAAATGGTATTTCATCCTGTTCAAAATCTTGTAGAATATCTGTTTGCGCCTGTTGAATTACCGGACAACATAAGGCGTGATGCTGATGAAATTGCGCGAACCGTGATACAAAAGCTCGGAATGACAGGTATCCTTGCCGTTGAAATGTTTATTACCCGAGAGGGTCAGGTATTAGTAAATGAGATTGCTCCACGGCCCCACAACAGTGGTCATCAGACGATCGAAGCGAACTGTACATCTCAATATGAACAGCATCTTCGAGCGATTCTTGATTTGCCGCTGGGTGATACCCGGCAGATTTTACCTAGCGCAATGGTTAACCTTCTCGGTGAACCGGATTTTGAAGGATTAGCGCGATATAAAGGTTTGGAAGAGGTTATGAAAATTCCAGGAGTACATGTGCACCTGTATGGAAAGCGTATCACCAAACCATTTCGAAAAATGGGACATGTTACTATTGTTGACGAGGATTCTACATCGTTAAGAAACAAAGCAAGTTTTGTAAAGCAAACACTAAAAGTTATTTCGTGAAATGAGCAAACCATTGATAGGCATAATCATGGGCAGCCAATCGGATCTTAGGATCATGAAGGACGCCGCCGAAGTTCTCGAAGAGTTAAATGTTCCCTATGAGCTTACAATTGTTTCGGCGCATCGCACGCCTCAACGGTTGATGGACTATGCAAATACCGCGCGTTCGCGAGGGCTTAAAGTGATCGTCGCTGGCGCTGGAGGCGCTGCGCATCTGCCAGGTATGGTGGCTTCTGTCACGATACTGCCGGTCGTTGGTGTTCCTATCAAATCTTCAAACTCAATCGACGGTTGGGATTCAACACTTTCGATTCTACAAATGCCGGCTGGTGTGCCCGTCGCAACTGTTGCTCTTGATGGAGCCCGGAATGCCGGGATTTTGGCCGCACAAATTATTGCGGTTTCCGATCGCGACCTCTCGAAACGTCTTGACAAATTCAAGAAAGCACTAAAAACAAAAGTGGAATCAGCAGCCAAAAAAATTGAATCTAAGGGTTGGAAAGAAGCATTGTGAAAAACCAGATATGTTTGAGATAAAATCAGTAATTTGAAATCTCGAATACCGGTTTTATGAGACCTAACGACAAAGGCTGGTTCAAGGAGTACTTAGAACTTAGAAAAAGTGCGCTGATGGACCTTTCGAATCCTGACATTCGGCGCACATCCCATCCGGAGTATACATTATATCGGGTCCTTCAGCCCACGGGTTTGATGTACGGACAGTCTGTGGCCTCAATGGGAATTCCTGACATCGATCATTGGGACGAGAAAGAAAAACTCAAAATCCTATTGACGGAAAGCTTGATCAGCAATTCGCTTCTGTTCTACGACAAGCCCTTGAGGACTGAAGAAGATCTAGCCGATGCTATAGACAAAACAATTGAAAACATCGGGAACTTCTACAATAACATTTTTCCCGAACTTGCTACATCCACCAAGACGATTTTCGGACGGAAAAAGTCACCGCTGGAACTTGCCGAGCGGGTACTTGACAAAAGAATTGAACACGCAAGCAACTTTGGAGGAAATTTCTGGATATACTTTTTCCATAACAGCCTGCTGTTTCTGGACGTATTTATTTTTGGCCAGTGGATCCATACCAATGCGGATAGAATTGTAGCAGACTTTTTTCGATATGAACGCGAGGAATTACGATTCTCGGTGGTGAAAGTGATTGCCGCTGCTTCGCATGCAAACAAAGACGTGGCACAGGAGGAGCGACGTCTTTATGAATACTTCATCGACAGCACCGATCTATCCGCGGAAAGAAGAAAAGAAGCTTTAAAAATTTTTGAAGAAGGATTTTCAATAGAGGATATAAATCTGCCGTCGGAAAACTCCTGGATACTGAAAAGATTTTTTCTGGAAGTTGCCATCCTTACGATTTGGGCCGATAAAAAGGTTGAGCAGGTCGAATTGGATTTCCTGAAACAATTTTGTCATTATCTTAATTTTTCCGACGATGACCTGGAGAACAGCATGATTTCCATCGAGGGCTTTATGCTTGAACACTGGGGGGAACTTGAGTATCTTCAGGACAAACAAGACTATTTTCAGGTTAGCGATCAGTTTATCAAACGGGTCGGGAAGCTTGCTGAAAAAAATAAGAGCAGGCTGATAAAGAAAATTCAGGAGAACGAAGAGGCTTCGATGTTGATGAAGAAAGCCAGTTCTAACGAACTTACCCTGGAGGAAAAAGAAAAAGTAAGACTTCAGCTTGTGAATGTGTTGAGATCTATCCCAACGTTTGGACTACTTGCCCTGCCTCAGCAATTTCTCACTCTGCCTATACTCCTCAAGATTCTGCCAAAGAATCTGTTTGCCGAAGGAATTAAGGAATAATCTAGATTTCTTGCTTCTCCGCCTTGCGCGGTACAATCAGAGAAAAAATAATGGATAAGGTCAGCGTTGCAATGATTACTGAAAATGAAGTATATACACCAACGTGAACATCGAATATTTCCAGTAGCATTTTGGCTCCAATAAAGAAAAGGATAATTGACAATCCTTTTTGCAAGAGATAAAACTTGTCGATGATGCCCGCCAGAAGGAAGAACATTGCCCGCAGGCCCATCACAGCAAAAATATTAGAAGTGTATACAAGGAATTCGTTTTGGGTTATTGCAAACGCAGCAGGTATTGAATCCACGGCAAAAAGCAGGTCGGTCGTTTCAATAAGAACAATTACCAGGAACAACGGTGTAAACATTAGCTTACCCTGATGCCTCACCAAAAATTTTCCGCCTTGATCTTCCTTAGTAATGGGCAGGTACTTTCGGCAGAGTCTCATCACCACATTCTTCTCGGGATCAATCTTTTGGTCACCGTCCTCAAAATATATCCTGATCCCCGAGTAGATCAGTAACACGCCAAATCCGTAAAGAAGCCAGTGTGCTTTTTCAATAAGTATACCGCCGATGTATATAAAGATTCCGCGGAAAACGATCGCTCCGAGAATCCCCCAAAAAAGCGTTTTGTGATAGTATTCTTCCTTAACCTGAAAGTATTTTAGTATGAGGAGAATCACAAAAATATTGTCAACCGAAAGGGCATACTCGGTCAGGTATGCCGAGAAATACTCTACGGCTGCAGTGGCACCCCCATCATCATATTTATAGATAAAAAATCCGAAGAGCGTGGAAATGGAAACCCAGAAAATGGATTGGTATAACGCAGATTTTGTCGAAGTCTTGTGTGCTTTCTTGTTAAAAACACCAAGGTCGAGCAGAAGAAACAAGACAATAATGAACGCAAAAACCCCAAATAAGATCGTCTCCCTATCAATACCGCTGAAAGGGGAAAATAAAAGTATGTTCACCAATGATAGCAAGGAGGTTATGTGCAGTTATTCAAGCGTAAACATTAAAAAATACAATCCCCGAACCATGTGGATGTCAAAATTACAAATATATACTAATCCTTGAAATTCGGTCTTTCGTTTTATCCCTAACGGGGGGTAAAAGGAACCATGTAATAAATAATAATTAATTGCATCTTTCGCATGTGCCCTGGATCAGCAAATTCACTTCTTTCGCCTGATACCCTTTAGGTAATCTGATAGTGGGAACATCAATGTTGAGGCAGCTGGTGTGACCACATTTGTCACACTTAAAGTGAACGTGATCGTGGTGATGTTCCGCTGTATTGCATGCTTCTTTGCAAAGTGCATATTTAAGACTTCCCTCGTCGTCGAGAACTTTGTGGATGAGTCCCTTATCCAAAAATGTTTTAAGCGTTCTATAGACAGTAACACGATCAAGATTATTCTCGATTTCTTTTTCGATATCGCCGTGTGACAATGCGTAATTTCTTAAAAGGAAAAGTTGCAAGATC
>CAMLER010000001.1 GCA_946478915.1 uncultured Chryseolinea sp. | reverse complement strand
AATGGTCGAATGCATGGCTTCCTTACTTTGTCGACTATAAACACGTTTACGAGATCTACCTGGTTGACTTAAAAGGTCATGGTAAGTCAAGCTGGTTTACCGAACCGATATCCCTTCGGTCTGTAGCCCTTGAGTTAAACGGACTTATTACATATCTCAAACTCAGTGAAATCAACGCTATTGGACTCAGTTATGGCGGGGAGGTACTGTTTCAGCTTGCGCTGATAAATCCGGAACTTGTTAAGTCCATGGTGATTATCGGATCGTGCGGTACCTGGCATGCGAAAGAGTTTCCGGAGTTTGTAGATTATCTTTCATACAAGAACATCAATAATCTTCCCTGGATGCGGAATCAACAAACCAGCGAGGACCAGATCAAGTCGATTCTTGCGCAGGTTCCCAATTATGATGTTACCGTCACCGATGAAGACCTGAGGAAGATCAAAGCCCGCACGCTTTTGGTGATTGGAGATAGTGATGAAGCAACACCCATTGAATGTATTGCCAACGCAAAGAAACATTTGCCGAACGGATTTATGTGGGTCTTGCCAAATACCATTCACAGTGCCCACATAGGTGAGCATAAGGAAGAGTTCGTAAAGATTTCTAAGGAATTTTTGCAAGGCTGGGTAAAGTGATTTGATGAGCGGCCAGCACGGCCACCATATTACTTGACGTCGCATTGTAGACCAAAGTCACTTAACACGACCAAATCGAAGGTAGCCTGAGCGATGTTCTTCATACGGAAATTAATTGCTGTACTCTGACCGAATGCTGATCTGCCAGCGATCAGCTTTACTGTTGTTCAAAACCTCAAAAAGGACTTAATTGCTGTTCTCTAGCTGGTCGGCCGAAGGCGGGCAGCTGAAAACTAAGATGAATATAACGGGAGACGCACTTAAGAAAAATACCTACGATGCCATCGTCATCGGTTCGGGAATTACAGGTGGATGGGCAGCCAAAGAACTATGTGAGAATGGATTGAAGACTCTGGTGATAGAGCGGGGCCGGCCGGTAAAACACTTGAATGATTACCCAACGGCAACACTCGATCCGTGGGACTTTAAACTTCGGGGTCGGTTAACTGCAAAAGAACATCTCGACAATCCAATTCTCAGCCGTTGTTATGCCTATGAAGAACCGACAAAGCATTTTTTTGTAAAAGACGAGGAGCATCCCTATATACAGGAAAAGCCTTTCGATTGGATCCGCGGTTATCAGGAAGGGGGGAAGTCACTGATCTGGGCGCGGCAAACACAACGATGGAGTCATTTTGATTTTGAGGCGCCCGCTCGTGATGGATTTGCTATACCATGGCCAGTTACTTATAATGAAATTGCTCCGTGGTATTCGCACGTCGAAAATTTTATTGGGATAAGCGGCAACAGGGATGGACTCGAAACATTGCCAGACTGCGAGTCTCTTCCTCCCTGGGAAATGAATTGCGTAGAAAAACACATACAAGGTAGGATCCGGGACAGGTATCCCGACCGTTATCCCGTCATTGGACGATGCGCGCATCTTACGGAGCCAAAAGAAATTCATCTTAGCCAGGGAAGAGGAAAGTGTCAGGCTCGCCATTTGTGTTATCGCGGTTGTCCTTATGGAGGATATTTCAGTTCAAACTCATCTACACTGCCGTGGGCAGCTAAGACGGGTAACCTTACCGTTCGCACCGATGCGGTTGTTCATTCTATCGTCTATGATGAAAAGAAAGGCAAAGCCTCGGGCGTGAAGATTATAGATGCCAATTCAAAGGAGGAAGAAGAATATTATGCAAGGATAATTTTCGTCAATGCAGCCTGTCTTAACAGCAATCTTATTTTATTGAATTCAAAGTCGTCGCGTTTTCCCGATGGGTTGGGTAACGACAACGGATTGCTAGGCAAATATGTTGCGTTCCATAATTATCGCGGAAACGCTTTTGCAGATTTCGAAGGATATGAGGATCAATATTACGAGGGGCGTCGGCCGACGGCTATTATGATGCCATCTTTTAGAAATGTGCACAAGCAGGAAATGGATTTCTTAAGAGGTTACATGGTTTTTTATACTGCATCCAGAGCAGGCTGGAACAGGGGTGAAAAAATGATTGGAGAAGAATTGAAAAAGGAAGTTTCAAAACCGGGGCCATGGAGCGTGTTTATGATGATGCAAGGTGAAACGATTCCCAAGGAAAGCAACCGGGTTTTTTTAAGTCAGGATAAGAAAGACGCGTGGGGAATACCATTGCTCACTACATCGATTGATTATGACGACAATGATATAAAGTCATTCAAGGATTTTCACGAGCAATCGGCGGCTATGTTAGAGGCAGCCGGATGCAAGAACATCGTTACCCATGACACTGGTCAAGCACCTGGCCTTGATATTCATGAAATGGGAGGTATCCGCATGGGTAGGGACCCCAAGACCTCTTTGCTGAATAAATGGAACCAGGTTCACAGTTGTAAGAATGTTTTTGTAACCGATGGTGCGGCGATGGTGTCAACCGGAACGCAGAATCCATCGCTGACATTCATGGCTTTTACGGCACGTGCGGCTAATTATGCCGTTGGGGAGATGAGGAAGGGGAGTTTATAGGGGTTCCAAATTTAAAGTTCCAGGTTTAAAGTTCCAGGTTCAAAGTTCAAAGTTTGAGGTTTGAGGTTTGAGGTGCATGTAGGCTTTAGGTTGTGCAGGCGTAATTTTAGGGTCATATGAGCGAGATAGTAAATACAACACCAGGCGACCTTGAGGAGATTTACGGTTTTTTCGAGCATTCCATACAATATCAGGAGAAGAATGGTTATCCGGTTTGGAGGAACTACGACAAGAAAGCCTTGGTCCAGGACATAGTGGATAAAAACCAATACAAGGTGATAATCGATTCCAGGATTGGAATTGTATTTAGTGTTCGATACAGCGATAAAGTGATTTGGAGACACCTGGATGACGGAAGCGCTATCTACCTTCATCGAATTGTTGTTAATCCTGAATTTAAGGGAAGAAAACTTTTTGGAAGAATTTTGGAATGGGTTATTGACCATTCGAAGCAGAAGGGAATAAACAATATTCGTATGGATACATGGGCGGCAAATCCAACCATCATCGACTATTACAAAAAGTTTGGATTTTCCGTAATCGAAAATTACACAACACCGGATAGTGAAGAATTGCCGGTTCATAACAGGAAGTTGGCTTTGACGCTGTTAGAGTATAGTCTCGCTAAATAGAACTGTAGCGGCATCGTACTGCTTGCCCGAGTTTTATTCCCTGAATATCCATTTTTTCATTCGAAGTCACATACCATCAGGTAATGATATTTCCATCATTTTTGTAGGGTGAATTTTTGTTCTTATAAAAATTACAGGAGGCTCCTATGGAGCCTGTGCCTGTATCCATGGACGCTGCTACAAACACGCGGCTCCTGACGGAGCCAGTGGTTCTGATCTTGAACTGCGCAACATAATTTACTAAGAGACTTGTCACGGAAGAATGAATGAACGAATGAATATCAATCTTAACATTTCTAACTTTTGTAGCACAAACGAACGAACAGGGCAAAGGCTCCATAGGAGCCTCCTGATTATTCATTTTTCCATTCGAGAACAGATACCATCAGTTGGCACTGTATTTCCATCAATTTTTCTAGGATGAAAAACCTATCAGCTAATAATGCTAGAAATTATCTTCCGCCATTTCCAAACTTATGGCTGTTTCGGCTTTTGAAGTTCTGCTGCCTTATTTTCAAGGTGCACAACCAGATCCTTAAATTCTTGCTCGGGGCTAAAGTCAAGGATCTTCAGGTCTTCGATCACTTTTGCTTTGTGACCTGGTGACATGTAAAAAAGATCTCCGGCTCTTAATGTCACTTCTTTACCATCATCGTACTGAAGAATGAGCGAGCCCTGAATAAGATATCCCCAATGAGGCACCTGACAACTATTATTTTTTAGCCCCACCAATAGCGGCGCCAGATCTGAACCTGCAGGCATTGAATTAACGGCAACAGTCATCCCTCCCCATTCATCGAGAAAATTAATCATTTTGTCAGCTGGAAACTCAGCGAGGGAGATATGTTTTTCCTGTATCGGCCATGATTGTTTCTTCACCTTTTTATTTTGAGCCGATATTTCACCAGAGGATGCGATCAATATCACAGCAGTGAGAAATAGATAATTAATTTTCATAGGGGCGGGGTTTAGTTGAAGCCCCAAAATTATTCAAACCCCTGTGTTTCCTGTAATACTGGGGTGTCAACTGCTTCCGCTATCGTTGCATTTGTAGCAATATTGTGACAATTCAATGCCGTGGAGCAACGAACTTCTGAAATTCGGGATCCTCAAAAAGATTCTTCAGGAATATATCGCGTTCAAAATCCCAATGATGCCGGAACTGACCTTTCTCGAACGCAACCTTAAGATTTGTTAATGCTTTTTGTGGGTCGCCTGCAAGTGCGTACATACGTGCTTTGAGGTAGCTTATGTGGTATTGAAATTCATGTCGTCGCCAAAAAATCAAATCTGATTCTATTTTTTCAAATATTTCTTCACCTGCGTTAAGATTCCCCGTGCACGTTTCAATGTATGCGAGATAGATCTCAAGCTGCAGGCTATCTGGGTTGTCAATCATTTCTCTTTCCAAAATTGTTCGGGCACCAGCGTAATCGGCAGACAAATAAAGGACATCGATGATATCAAACAGATTTGCGCTTTGGCCAGGCAATTCCTTCATTAAGCGTTTCGCCTTTGCCCCAAAATATCTGGATTGGTCATTTATGGACCTGAGATTATACTCGTAGGCTGCGGCTGTGTAATAATCGGCACACCATCTTTCATCGCGCCGGCAAGCAGTCTGAATTATTCTTTCGATCGACTCGGGCGATTCCCCTAGCTTGCTATAGGTGGCGATATACAAAAAGGGAAGCGCCGGGTTATCCAGGTTTTTTGGAATCGAGTTTAAATACTCCATCGCTTCTTCCCCCTTTCCCAACATCAACAAGGATTCAGTTACATTCCAGACCTTGTAGTAATGCCATATTTTTCCGAAATCATCCGGAAATGGATCTTGTAAACTCGAAAGGACTTTCAATGATAACGACGGCTTAAAAAGTGATTTGGACCTATGCCCCGCTACCATATTAAAGTAACAATCTTGCGGATATCGCTCCAACATTTGAAGGGCTATCTGCAGCGATCCCTCGTAGTTCCGGTCGAACAGTTCATAAATTTCATCGCATACAATACGCTCATATCGCGTTGTACTTGTCATCTTCTGCAATACTTCGACCATTGAATCAAGTCTTGCATCTTTGTAGAGCCAGGTCAGAAATATCCTGGGCATAACGAAGTCAGGCTCAAGCGCGCTGGCTTTTTCAAAATGGAATTGAGCGGACTGCGGATACGTGCCTGATTCAAGTTCGGTTAATCCGCGCAGGTAGTGTACATAAGCGTCGTAGTTTGGCGGTGTGAGTTTCCCAATTTTTACGTCATCGAAATTGGAGAGCACTCCTGCTACCTTCAACCGGACCTTCTCAATTATCTGCATCGCACTATCTTTTGAGCCGGTTATCAATGGCAGGGAATAAACGGTCTCCTGAGTTTTAGCATCCACTACCTGAGCTTCAACGGTAAGGCTATACCCATCCAGATAATAGCTTCCAGATACAAAATAGCTGGCATGCACAACGTCACTTAACGTAGGCCTTCCCTCAGGATCGTCGGGTAAGACACCGAGATAGGACGAGTAAGCCTTCATCGTCAGGTAGGGTACGATTCGTACATTTTCCAGTTCGTCCAGTCGGGATGAAATCCAACTGCTCGCGATATCCCCCAAAGGTGTAAATAACGTATCACCCGTGTGATTACTAAATGGAACGATACCAATCCGACCAGCTTTAGCCATTTCTCCCATATCTGGTTTTAACACCTGATCCTTTAAATAGTAGGCTGACGCTAAAATTGATACAAATACAATTAAGACGACGGCTACTGGCATTCTTGATTTTTTATATCCCTTTATTACAGGGGAATTTTCATCGGCAGTGTGAAAAGTAGGCAAACAATCTGCGGCGGTTAGCGTCGCCAGAATTTGAGGTCGGTTTGAAAAAATTGAAATCTCGCTTTCGAATGGAACGACTAGCTTGCCCTGACGTTTTAGATCGCCCGGATTTATCTTGAAGGCATCTTTGAAGCACTTGTTAAAATATGCGGGGCTTTCAAACCCCACCTTGTAGGAAACCTCTGAAATTGTTAAAGACGTTCTCTGAATAAACCGACAGGCTTTAAGTAAACGGATGTAACAAATGAACTTCCCGGTGGAAAGGTTCGTGTTCTTTTTTATTTTCCGGTGCGTTTGTTCGCGACTTAGGCTTAGTTCGGCAGCCAGTTCAGTTCCGGAAAAATTGTGGTTATCGCCATGAGCGATCACGACTTCAGCGGCGCGAGCTATAAATACCGGATCGGTAAACTTACCACTGTCCATAGACCAATTGTCACACACTTAAAGTTAAGAATTGCACAGCGAGGAATGACCAATGCTCATTTCTTTTTTTCTGCACTTTGAAGGAGCTTAACACAACGAAGGAGTTGAGCAAAAGGTCCCGTTAGTATCTTCGGCAATTGAATGCACGAACGGCCATTACAAATTGCCTCTCGGAACTCCCTTGATTTTCATTCAATCATGGAACGTCTTTTTTGAACTTTATTGCGATAAGCAAAAAGGCTTCAAGACCAGGAAGTAAAAATCCTGCTGAGAGTTTGCGAACCGAGTATTCATTCATTGGTACGATCGACAGGTTTTTCGTTTTGCCTTTTTGTAAACCATTAGCTGAACTGCCTGCTCTTGATCAGACCACGTCCTTTCTTAACCTAGTTCAATGTGCTTGCCCGTCGCATTCGGTAAATTTGATTTTATGAAAACAAATATTGGAATACCCGAAGTCCACCTGAAGGAGGTGGCAGTGGAGTTGAACAAGGTTCTCTCGGATGAATTTATTCTTTATACAAAAACAAGGAATTATCATTGGAATGTCGAAGGTGAAAACTTCATGGAAATGCACAAGTTCTATGAAAGTCAGTATGAAGAACTCGACCAAATAATTGATGAGGTAGCTGAGCGCGTGCGAGCACTGGGAGAGTACTCCGATGGCAGATTAAAGGACTTCTTAGCACTTACGCGACTGGAAGAACCATCGTACACGAGCCAACAGAACGAACAGCTGAAAAATTTGTTAAAGGATCATGAAACAATCATTCAAAATCTTCGGAAACTGATTACGGTGTTTGCGGATGAGCATCATGACCATGGTACCAGTGATTTTGTGACGAGCCTCATGCAAAGACATGAAAAAATGGCTTGGTTTATAAGGTCCTATCTGAAGTGATTAATTAATCAATATTGCGAGTGTATTGCCTCAATACTTGCCCGGCCGGTAATCTGGCTTCGATCTATTAGAATAAAAGTAAAACACCACATGCAAAACGAAAACAACTACAAAGCGCCGGGTCTTGCCCGCATCGGTCACGTTCACCTGAAGGTATCGGATCTTGAAAAGTCTATTGCTTTTTACAGGGACTTACTCGGCTTTGAACTGACAATGATGTATGGAGATCAAGCCGCGTTTCTATCAGCCGGCGGCTATCATCACCATATCGGTCTCAATACATGGCACAGTAAAAATTCACCTCCGGCGGAAGATCGGGCAGTGGGGTTATATCACACGGCATTTCTTTACCCAACGCGGAGGGATCTCGCTGAAATTCTGGATCGGATCAGGCGGGCATCGTACCCGCTTACCGGTGCGTCTGACCATGGGGTATCGGAGGCATTGTATCTCGATGATCCGGATGGTAACGGTGTAGAGCTTTATTGGGATAGGCCGAAAGAATTATGGCCGAAAAATCCAGATGGTTCACTTACGATGTTCACGAGACCGCTCGATTTACAAGGGCTGTTAAAGGAAATTGAATCGAAGTGATTGCAGGGATAGTTGTTTGTGAATTGGATAACCACACACAGTAAATCGGTTGAAATGGTAGTTGTCACCCGAATCCAACCGCTTAATTATCAGATTGATTTGTACCATTATCCCTTAAATTGTATAAAACTTTGCCATTGGATTGTAATTTTCTTTTATAAAACTATAGTACCTTTGTCTACGTTTAGGCTTCTGAATGAAAAGAATTGCTGCCATACTCCTGATGATTTTGTACGTTGTGCCAGTAGTCGGCGTAACAGTTTCATCGCATTATTGTGGCAGCATAAACACCTCTGTTTCTTATAATCCTTTCGATACTGCCCACAAGTGTCTTTGCGGAAGCCTGAAGATGAAGGACGATTGCTGCAAGGATGAGAATTCAATCCTTAAGCTAAACAATGATCAGCATAAAACACAGCAGCTTACATTTAACCTCGCCAACTCCGCTGAATTTTATGCCATAATGGATCTGCAATATACTTTGATATGTCAGTCCTCATCAGTTGACATTAATTCTTACAACACGCTTCATCCTCCTGACGATGCAAAGCCGGCGCTTCATATCATGCACCGCGTTTTTCAAATCTGATTTCTTGTCCGTTAATTCAGCCGACACCATCTGCGTGATTCGGCTTTTGTGATGCTGCCTTAGCTTTTTCAAAGTCGAACTACGTATTGGGCCTTTCGAGTTCAAAATGAGTGTCGCAGTCATCGTCAATTGAGAGAAGTTACGGCAACTCCTATTTCCAAAGGACAAGGCAAACACATTTCATAATTAACATATCATGATCGAAAAGATAATTTCATGGTCAACACACAATCGATTCTTTGTGTGGATAGGTATTTTACTGATCGTGATCGGCGGCGTATGGTCTGTATCCACGACACCAGTTGACGCAATTCCGGATTTATCAGAAAACCAGGTGATCGTGTACACAGAATGGATGGGTCGAAATCCGCAGATCATCGAAGATCAGATAACCTATCCGTTGGTTTCGAACTTACAAGGCATTCCGAAGGTGAGCGCAATTCGCGCGTCATCCATGTTTGGCATGAGCTTCATCTTCGTAATTTTTGAAGATGACGCTGAAATCTACTGGGCAAGAACACGTGTGCTCGAAAGGTTGAATTTTGCACAGCGTGCCCTACCGCAAGGTGTCACTCCTTCGCTTGGTCCTGACGGAACAGGCGTAGGTCATGTATTCTGGTATACATTGCAGGGTGATGGATATGATTTGGGAGAGCTTCGCGCTGTGCAGGATTGGTATGTGAAGTTCGCGTTACAAAACGTTTCGGGGGTGAGTGAAGTTGCGTCGTTCGGCGGTTTTCAAAAGCAATACCAGGTAAGCATCAATCCGAATAAACTTATCTACTACAACATTTCCACCATGGACATTGCCAATGCGATAAGGGAAAATAATCGGGATGTTGGTGGTAGCATCCTCGAAATGAATCGTACGGGCTACATGATTCGGGGCCTCGGATACATAGAAGACATTCAGGACATTGAAGAAATTTCGGTCGGGTCCAACAAGTCGATTCCCATTCGTCTGAAAGATGTAGCCGATGTTCAGATGAGCAGCGACATCCGCTTGGGATTTGCCGACGAAAATGGGGAAGGGGAGGTGGTAGGTGGAGTAGTCGTCGCCAGGTACGGCGAAAATGCAAAAGACGTAATTGATAACGTGAAGGCAAAACTAAGCGATGTTGAGAAAGGCTTGCCACCAGGTGTTGAAATAAAAATTGCTTATGACCGCAGCGATCTAATTGAAGCGGCAATAGCCACCCTTAAAGAAGCACTGATTGAGGAAGTGATCCTGGTTTCGATCGTGGTGCTCATTTTCCTTTTTCATATAAGAAGCGCACTCGTTGCCACCATAACGATTCCATTATCCGTGCTGATTGGTTTTTTGTTCGTAAAAATGTTTGGCATCTCTCTTAACATCATGTCGCTCGGCGGAATCGCTCTTGCCATCGGAGACCTCGTTGATGCAGGAATTGTGATGACGGAAAATGCTTATAAAAGTTTGGTTAAAGGAGTATTAAAAACCGAATGATGGAAAAAGAAAGGATTGGTAATACAAACGAATTGAACGACGACGAGCGTATTAAGATCATCGAGCGTTCATCGCGAACTGTTGGAAGGGCTGTATTTTTTTCGATACTGGTAACGCTCATTTCATTCGTCCCAATTCTTTTCCTCGAAGGACAGGAAAAGAAACTTTTTTCACCTCTGGTCTATACGAAAATTTTTGTAATGATCGGGTCCGCCATCGTTGCATTGTTCATCGTTCCAATGTTGTTGCGTTCGCTCATGAAAGGAAAGCTAGTTCCCGAAAGCCGGAATCCGGTTGCTAACTTTTTTATCGGAATTTATAGTCCGGTGTTACACTTTGTCCAACGCTGGAAAAAAACAGTTATTACGATTTGTATTTTGATTGTATTGGGTAGCATTCCGTTTGTATTGCGATTGGGGTCAGAATTTATGCCGCCTCTTGATGAGGGTACCTTATTATTCATGCCAGTAACGTTGCCCGATGTGTCTAACAATGAGGCTAAACGCATTTTACAAATACAGGATAAAATTATTATCTCAGTTCCCGAAGTTAAAAGTGTACTGGGAAAAGCTGGTCGGGCATACACGGCGACTGACAATGCACCTATGAGCATGATAGAAAGTATCATACTGCTGAAGCCAAAATCAGAATGGCGCAACGGTATGACAAGCGATAAGCTTATTGCCGAGTTAAACGAAAAACTACAGATTCCCGGTGTTACCAACGGTTGGACCCAGCCAATCATCAACCGTATCAATATGCTTTCGACCGGAGTGAGAACCGATATCGGCATAAAAATTTATGGGCAAAAATTGGATACCATTTATCATATCGCACGCCAAGTTGAAAAATCGTTGCAAGGAATCGATGGACTC
Source organism: uncultured Chryseolinea sp. (assembly GCA_946478915.1). The sequence goes on along the minus strand of CAMLER010000001.1, from coordinate 24,814 downwards.
ACCGATCTCTATGTCGAACAATTAACAGGTGGAAAGTATCTCGATATCAAGATCAACCGCGAAGAAATTGCCCGCTATAACCTCTCTGTAGAGGAAGTTAATACCATCATTGAAATGGCTTTGGGTGGAATGCCGTTAACGCAGACAGTAGAAGGTCGGCAGCGTTTTAGCGTGTCTATGCGTTTAGCCCAGGACTTCAGGAAGGATATTTCTGAAATCAAACGCATTCCTGTGCAGACTAAATCGTATGGAGTTGTTCCATTATCGGCATTGGCTGAAATCGAGATGTCCGAGGGGCCGCCAATGATTAGTTCCGAAAATGCCATGTTACGCGGGACTGTACTCTTCAATGTTCGCGGCCGGGATATGGGCAGCGTGGTTAAGGATGCAAAAGAGCGAATTGAGTCGGAATTCGAAAAGCTTCCCGACGGCTATTTTATTGATTGGAGTGGACAATATGAAAGTAAGGTTCGTGCTGAAAACCGTTTGAGGGTGATTATACCTGTTACGTTAGTGATCATTGCATTTGTGTTGTACTTCACGTTTCATTCAGTAAGGGAAATGCTTATTGTGATTTCCAGCATACCCATTGCGTTGGTGGGAGGAGTTTTTTCCATGTATTTCTTCGATGTCAATTTTTCAGTTGCTGTCGCGGTGGGATTCATTGCCCTCTTTGGTATTGCCGTAGAAACAGGCGTGCTAATGATTGTGTACATGAACGAGGCGCTAAGAGATCGGGTGATGGCGCTGGGTAGCGCAGGACTCACAATCGATGATATTCGTGATGCCGTTTTTTCCGGCGCTGTCATGCGTGTGCGTCCTAAGCTAATGACCGTAATGGCAGATATGATTGGATTGATGCCTATCCTCCTGGCCACCGGGGTGGGCAGCGATGTTATGAAGCCAATCACTATTCCTTTTGTATTTGGCTTGATTACTTCCACGCTTTTTGTCTTGATCGTTCTACCACTAGTCTATCAGTTGGTAAAGGAACATGAGCTAAAAAAGCATGGCAAAATTGAATTTCTCGAAATAAACGACTAATCCATGAGAAAAATTATTTATGCAATTGGATTGACTTGTTTGATGCTTGAGATACAGGCGCAGGATACCACACATATTTCGCTCGACGAAGTCTTGCAAACAGTTGAAACAGACTATCCGTCCATTCTGCAGTATCAACATAATATTGATGCGTTGCAATTGAAGGCTGAAGGTGCAAGGGCGTGGATGGCACCAACATTTTCAACAGGAATTATGCGATGGCCATATTCATTGTCAGGGCCCAATGAATCAAATGATCCAATGCGACAGGCAGGTGTCGCTTTTTCGGTTGAGCAGATGATACCGAACCCAGTTAAGTTGAACGCGAAAGAAAGTTACCTAAAGTCTTTGGCTAAGGTTCAGGAAAGCAAACGGAATTGGAACACGAATGAATTGAGACGTGAGGCTAAAAAGCTTTATTACACACGTTATGTGGCGGAGAGGAAAAAACATGTTCTAACAGAAAGCAGTGAAATCCTGACAATCTTATTGGCGACAGCTGAAGAGAAATTCATCAACAATCAGTCGCAGCTTCAAACCATTTATAAAGCAAAAGCTCGCATAACCGATCTTAAGAATATGCAGCTGATGCTGGATGGAATTGTTGCCGAAAGTAATATCGGTTTGAACACGTTGATGGTGCGTGAGATTGAAGAACCTTTCAAAATTGACACGTTGATCACGCCCGCTAACTATTCGGCCCCCGCTTCTGATATTGAAAATGTTTCCACCCGCAGTGACGTAAGCGCATTATCCAATACAATTCAGTCAATGAAGCTCGAGCAGCGTTCTATGAAAGTCGGGGTACGTCCTGACTTCGGTATTCGTTTTGAGCATATGCAAATGATTGGCATGCCTAACCAATGGTCTCTGATGGGTATGGTTACAATTCCAATTGCACCATGGTCGTCCAAAATGTATTTGTCCGAAGCAAGGTCGATAGGTTCTCAGATCCAGTCAATGGAGAGTGAAAAACAAGCGATGCAACTAATGGCAAAACGAAATATATCAGAGAAACTGACAATGCTTTCGTTTGAGACTGCTCAGTTTCAGAATTATAACACGCAGATAATTGCCGCTTACGAAAACAGTTTGCAGGCATCTTTGCTGGCCTACCGTCAAAATACCGGCGAATTTTTTGAAGTCCTGGACGCGTGGGAAACACTATTGATGAGAAAGCTTGAAGCGTATGATAGACTGCTGAAAATTTTAACGTTAGAAGCTGAATATGAATATGAGAAAGAAATTAGATAGCGCACGTTGGATTTCGCTGATAGTATTGTTCATGTTGGTGGCATCCTGCAAAAATGATCGAAATGAACATGATCACTCAACTCATGTGTCGGCAGGCGAAAAATACATATGCCCAATGCGTTGTGAGGGAGATAAGACTTATGCGGAACCTCGAAACTGCCCGATCTGCAATATGAAGCTGGAACCTGTACAACTCAAACTTATACAAACATTGCCTCCCAACAAGCAGGTGTTGTCACGACAGGCAACGACAAGGATTCAGCAAGCCGACGGAGATAAAGCAATCACGGTTCCGGGATATATCGTTCCGGCAAAAAATCGAAATCAAAGTGTTGCTGTTCGTTTTGCGGGAAGAGTTGATAAGCTGTATGTTAAATTTAATAATCAGTATGTTAAGAAAGGTGATAAAATTATGGACATCTACAGTCCTGAACTGGCGAAGATCCAGGAAGAGCATCTTTTTCTTCTCAGATCGGAGGGTATAAGTCCGTTGTTAGAGCGGTCGAGAGAAAGACTTCGATTGCTTGGTATTACAGAAAATCAAATCGCTCACCTTGAAAAATCTGGGACCGTAGCTTTGAAAGTTTCAGTGTACAGTCCGGCAAATGGTTATGTCATTAATGATTTACCAACAGCTCGCGAAACGAATTCCACATCAACATCTCTAGAAATGGATGACTCCAACGCGGCATCTATGGAAAGTGAAGTACCTTCGACAAGCGGTCAAGCCTCACAAGTTCGAGAGGGTATGTATGTCAAAGAGGGACAAAGTATATTTAGTGTGAATGATTTGCAGGAAGTCTGGGCTTTGGTTTCCATTCCGAACCAATATATTAAATCGTTGCAGCCGAATGATCGCGTCAAGCTGGTTGATGAGGGAAATCCGTCAAGAAAAGTTGAGGGGAGGGTACTCTTGATGGAGCCCACTTTTGAGGAGGCAGGCCAACGGTTTAGTAAAGCGAGAATACTCGTTCGGAATGAAAACAATCTTTTGAAAATAAATTCGCTGGTTAAAATGCAGCTTATTCCAAGCGGTGGTGATAAATCAATGGTACCATCTTCGGCCGTGTACAAAACAGGATTGAACGCGTATGTGTGGGTAAAAATCGATAGTACCGAGAACGGAACGGGTATTTTTCAGCTGCGGAGCGTTATTGCAGGTGCAAGCAATAATGGGATGACAGTAATTCAAAGTGGTCTGTTACCCAATGAGGAAATCGTATTGCAGGCAGGTCTCATGGCTGATAGTGAAACGTTTTTAAGTGAACAATGACTATGAAGTTTAACCTAATTCTGATTTTGACAATTGTGATCTTAAACCTTGCGGGTTGTAAGAATGCAACTCAAGATGACCAGGGACTCGGGGAGGCTCGTTATACCTGTCCCATGCATCCAACTGTGGTAAGCAGTACACCAGGCTCATGTCCCGTGTGCAACATGTCTTTGGTAAAGGTTGAGGAAAATATGGAGAAGCATGCTGATGGTAACTTTATCACAATTAATAAGAGACGGCAGGAGTTGGCCGGAATTGTGATGGATACTGTTAAGTTAAGAAACATGATGTCGTCATCAACTTTCTTAGGGACTGTTGCAATCGACGAGGAAAGCACCAGGACCATCAGCAGTCGCGTGAAGGGTAGAATTGATAAATTGTTTGTTAGGTCGAATGGCATCTTCATTAAACAGGGCATGCCGCTGTACAACATTTACAGCGAGCAATTGCAGGCGGATAAAAAAGAGTATCTGTCTCTTCTTGAAAAGACCAAAGAAAGTAACGCCTCGGGACTCTTTGGCGATTTGATTAAGGCTTCGAGAAATAAGTTGCTATTGTGGGGTTTAACCCAAGATCAGATCTCAGAATTGCAACGTTCTGGAATAGCAGAACCATTGATGACATTTCATTCACCCGTAGATGGCTACGTTCGCGAGGTAAATATCGCAGAAGGAATGTACGTAGATGAAGGTTCCGGTCTTTTTAAAATAATTTCATTGGAAGAAGTGTGGATAGAGGCCCAGTTGTACGCGAATGAAGTTGAGAGGGTAGCGGGGCAAACCAAATTCAATGTATTTTCAGAAAGGGATCACGATAAAATTTACAGCGGTACTTTGATCTACAACAATCCTGGAATTGAGGAGGGGAAGAGGATACACCTTGTCAGAATCAAAGTTGAAAACTCCGCTAATGATCTCATTCCGGGAATGCCGGTATATGTTAGCCCAAAGGAGTCAGCTTTGAATGTGCTTGCCATACCGCGAACTGCAGTGTTGCTGGAGAAGATGAAAACCGTCTGGGTGTTGGCGCACGAAAACACCTTTGAGCAACGCATGATTAAAACGGGAAAGGAAGATAACCATTGGGTCGAAGTTACATCTGGTTTGAAGGAGGGAGAAATTATTGTTTCAGAAGGGGGATATCTGATCAGTAGTGAATTTACGCTTAAGAGCGGCTCGACACAGACGCATGCACACTAAAGGTAATGTCAAAGGCTTACGTCCATTTTATAAAAATGCCCGGACCTAATACAAGTCCGGGCAAATTGATTCTTGAATTTATGGTCTGATAGCCGATAACTTAATGATATTATTATCATTTACATCTGCGCAGGGTTAATCTTAATATCCCTTGCAAACGGTTGGTCATAATATCTTTTTCCTGTCGCCTTGTACAACGCATTGGCTACCGCTGCAAAGACAGGAGGGAAGAGTGGTTCGCCCAATCCGGTGGGCTCGTATTCGTTCTTTACAAAGTGGACTTCAATTGCCTTTGGTGCCTCTTTTTGTCTGATCATGCGGTACTGATGAAAGTTGTTTTTGTCTGGTACTCCATCCTTGAAAGTGAGTTCACCGAAGAAAGCATTTCCTATTCCATCGATGATTCCTCCCTCACCCATGTTGCGTGCAGCGTCCGGGTTAACAACAATACCACAATCTACAGCTGCAATGACATTTTCTATAACTGTTTTATCTGCATCGACACGCAGATCAACAACTTCTGCGACATAGGAATTGTGACAAAAATATGCGGCTACTCCTCGGCTCGCATTACCTACCGGCTCATTCCATTTTGATTTTTCCCGCACTAGTTTCAACACGCCCGCATAACGATCAGGATCGTAGTCATTGTCTTTACCTACCGGATTGTTCTTAGCTCTCTCGAATAATTCAAGTCTAAAGTCTATGGGATCTTTTCCGGCTAGCTCGGCGAGTTCATCCAGGAAGGACTGTTCCGCTCCAGCGATGAAATTTGAACGCGGAGCACGAAATGCGCCGATAGTTATGTTTGATGGCAAAGTCCACCCTTCAGCTAGATAATTGTCAACAGCACCCGCGGGAAATCTGTTTGCGTGCACAGCATGTTCCGGTATACCACCACCGCGAACATGAAATGCAATCAGATTATTGTTGCTGTCGAGGGCGGCCTTATACGTTGCAGTATATGTCGGACGATAAATTCCATAGGTCATGTCATCTTCACGAGTATACACCAGCTTAACAGGCGCATTTACCTTTTGAGAAATAACTGCAGCTTCGACAAGGTGATGACCGTATGCCCTCAAACCAAAACCCCCACCCATTCGTGCTAAGCGAATGTGAATTTTTTCTCGTGGTAGTCCCAGTCTTGATGATAAGGTATGACTGATAAACTCCGGTGCTTGAATGGGACCATAAATTTCTGCCTTGTCCGCCGTCACATGAGCGAAGCAATTGACCGGCTCCATAGTGTTGTGTGCCAGGTACGGCGCACTGTAAGTACGCTCAAGGATTTTGGCTGCTGATTTGAAAGCAGCCTCTGGATTGCCATCGCGTCGCAAAACATCTGCTTTCTTCGCGGACATTTCGGTCATCAACTTTCTATGTTCTTCAGTGCTTTCAAGTCCTTTCGGCATTTTTACTGTTTGCTTGCCTTGTCTTGTCTGCATAACCATGGTGTAGTCAGGCATCATCTCCCACTCAACCTTCACGGCCTTCTTGGCGTTCATCACTTCCCAGGTTGTGTTTCCGAGAACTACAACCAGTTCGAGGAAGCTTGTGGTGTCAAATCCATTTCGCTCGTAGTCATCGGTGAGGGTAACAATTGTGAAAATATCCTTAATCCCCGGCAAAGCCCGGGCTGCTGAATCGTCCACAGATTTTACTTTCATTCCAAAAGGAGGATGAATGATCATAGCGATCAACATCCCGTCGGTTTTGTAATCAATTCCAAACAGCGGCTTCCCTGTGACAATGTTTTTTCCTTCAACATTTTTCCTGGATGTGCCGATGATCTTGAAGTCAGCAAGGTCTTTAATTTTAACTTCCTCAGGTACGGCCATGGATGCGGCTATCGAAGCTACTTCTCCGTATCCAATCTTTTTTCCCGTCAACTTATGATGTAGAATACCCGACTCTGTCGTTATTTCTTCATGGGGAACATTCCATTGTTGTGCGGCTGCATTGACCAACATCTGGCGAGCAGTGGCTCCCGCACTTCTTAATGGTCTCCAACCTTGTCTGATGCCCTGGCTGCCACCAGTGAATTGGCGATCATACCTTTCTGGATAAAAATCGGCTTGCTCGACGATTACATTTTTCCAGTCGACATCTAATTCGTCAGCCAATATCATGGGCATCGATGTCTTCACATTGGATCCAAATTCAGGATTAGGGGACATCAACGTCACAACGCCATTGTTACCGATTTTTATGTAGCTGTTTAACTCAAACCATTCTTTTGGGATGTCCAAAATTTCTTCACTGGGAGAGGGCTTACATCCGGCGAGCCAACTAAAGCTTAGCATCATTCCGCCGCCAGCGAGGGCCGAGACCTTAAGGAATGAACGTCTGTTGATCGTTGTTCTTATTGAAGTCATCTCTTTCAGGTTTAGGGTTAGGAATTCGCAGCAGTTTTGATTGCAGCTTTTATTCTCAAGTAAGTGGCGCATCGACAAATGTTGCCGTTCATAGCATTTTCGATTTCATCATCGCCAGGCTTTGGATTGCTTTTCAAAAGTGCTACGGCATTCATTATCTGCCCTGTCTGACAATACCCGCACTGCGCCACATCGTGTTCAAGCCATGCTTTTTGAACTGGATGATCACCATTATCAGACAGCCCCTCGATAGTTGTCAGTTCTTTGTTTTCTATTTGCGAAACCGGAACAATACAAGAGCGAATTGCATTGCCTTCAAGAAGTACAGTACATGCGCCGCATTGTGCGATGCCGCATCCGTACTTAGTTCCAACCAGATCAAGATGATCACGTAGCACCCAAAGCACAGGCGTTTTGGGATCAACATCTATTGTCTGTTTCTTACCATTGATATTGAGATTAATTGCTGCCATAGGGTTCCGATTAAATTCCTGGATTTTATGTGTGTGTGTTGGTTGAAACCAACGCGGGAACAACAAAGTTATGAAAAATATCTCTTTCAGCCGTTGATCTCATTGGTTCCAGTGCGCTGACTGGAGGTAGGAATGTGCATTCTGCGAATCAAACGACACGGTGATGAATTTACCGCTATTACAGATGTGGGATAGCCGTACGACTTCAACTATTTTTTTTAGGCGGGTAGCTGCTACGCGCAGGTAGGCGATGAGCGAAATACACGCTGAGTCCGCTGAGACGAGTATAATTTTTTTGCTGGCCCTTCTGCGAAAAATTCAGAATGAATTACTCCGCACTCTGCGTGAATTCCCTCCACTGAGGGAACGCTGATAAAATGCACGCAGAGGAGTCTAAATTGGACCGAGATCGGAGCAGGACTTTTATAGACCGGCGAAATATTCATAGATCGACACGGCTCGCTCATTGCCAAAGAATGTCGCATAGCCTACACTAAAAACAATATGCTTAGACCCGGATTGACGCACGAAAAGCCCTGGCTGCATAGTAGGATTCTGCTCCGTTGTGATATGTGAATACCTTTCCATAGCGACGATCACAAAAAATTGCACCGCCAAGTTCCCGGATGTCAGCAGGTGTTTCTACCCAGCTCGATGTTTTCATATCAAATTCACCAAGCTCTTGCAATTCGCGATATTGTTGTTCCGTCAAAATTCTCACACCCATGTCGGTGGCCAAACCAATCGCGCTATGTTTTGGTTTGTGTTCTTTTCGGGATTTAAGCGCATCAGCATCGTAACAAAGACTTCTGCGACCTTTTGGAGTTTCAGGAGCACAATCGTAGAAAATGAATTCACCGGTCTTTTTATCGAATCCCACAACATCTGGTTCGCCACCCGTACTTTCCATTTCGTTGAGCGACCACAGTTTGTCACTGTCGCTTGAAAGTTTTAAGGCGACTTTCGACCACTCCAAGCCTTTGTGGCGCTTCATATTTTTTTCAAACCGAACTTCCAATGCGAGGAGGAGTTCTTCACGTTGTTCTGCTGTTAGCTTTTTCTTACTCATAATTTTTAATTGTCAGGAGTAGTTAACGTTATTTTCGTCACTAAATATCATGTATCAAATTAGTCATCCAATCCCTTCCCATCGAGAATTTTTTGCACATATTTCTTTATCCGCTCTTCTCGTGTTTTTGATTGTTTAGCTGAAGAGAAGTAAAAAAGGTATGCTCTCTGGCGCCCCGGGGTCAGTGCTTCAAAAGCTTTTTTAAGGGTACGGTGCTTATCTAGTTTATTTTGAAATTCTTCAGGGACTTTAAAATCTGAAGTCTTCTTGAATTCGACTTTGAGTCCCGACTCCTCCACTTTAATGGCTTCGTAGATGTATAACTTCAGCGCAGCTTTCAATTTTATTATTTCTTTTACGTGTGTAAAACGGATTTGCCGCGCCGACTGCACATTCTCCGTTTGTTGGATGAGAAGTTTTTTCTTGTCCTTTAACAAAGCGCCTTTGAAGAATAGCAGAGCACAGTATTCCTTGAATCCGTGAATCAAAACGATGTTGGCCTTTTCGAAGGTGTAGCACGGCTGGCCCCATTTTAGTTCTTCGGTTAGCCCGCAGTCTAGTACGATAGCGCGCAGCTGTTTGAATTCATTTTGCCATTTAGTGGCCCTCTCAAAGAAGAAGTCAACTTTTGGATTCATGTTGTACTATAATGTTGAACAGCATCCAATCTTCTTTCCGATGGTCTGAAATACCAGGAAACAAGGGTCAGGATAATTAATAATGCCGGGCCAAAAAGTTCTTTCGCTTCATCGCCATTAAATAAATGTGACAACAGGGCACCCGACATAGCGAAGAAAAAACCGGCATATGCCCACTCTTTTATCAAAGGAAACTTTGGAATGAGAACTGCTATTGTACCCAACAGTTTCCATACCCCCAACATCGTCAGGAGGTAGGAGGGGTAGCCAAGGCGTGTAAACATGTTCACCTCCTCCGGTACCTTTAGTAGTTGAACTATCCCAGTGGAAACCATACCGAGAGATAGCCATACAGTTGCAATCCAGTAAATGATTTTATTTCGCTTTGTACTAGTCATATTTTTGGATCTATGGTTTTACCATTTTGCTTACTATTTCCTGCAGGCGATTATGCGCCATATTAATTCCCTGGGCAAAGGGAAGCTGAAGTATTTGGTCCCGCAATTCAACAGATCGGATTACCAGGTGTATGCTGAGCTTACTGGATTCGACAGTAAGTTTCTCAAATTCTAAGAATTCAAGTTGCACTTCGAATGGAGTATTCTCCATCTCGAAAGTCCGAATGATTTTTTTATTCGGAATAAGTTCATGGATGGTCCCGCTGAAATAATGTTTGTTCCCAAAGGGATCGGTTGTTTCAAACCGATAACTGCCATGTTTCTTGCTTTCCAGCTTCAGCACTTTTGTACCCATCCATTGTTCAACGATTTCCGCGTCATCGTATGCCTTAAACAGTAATTCTAATGGCAGCTCAAATTCCCTCGTTATTTTTATTTCTTGTTTTCCGTCTTCAGCATGGATTTTTGTTTTCAGCGGCATAGCTTTTATTTTGATTTATATTTTCTCATCACGCTTTCCAATTTGTTGAATCTGTCATCCCACATCTGGCGAAACGGCTCGATAAAATCTGCAATTTCTTTCATTTTCTTTGCATTAAAATGATAGTAGATCTCTCTGCCTGTTTGCTCCTGATTCAGCAATTCACATTCGGTAAGAATCTGGATGTGTTTAGAGATCGTTTGCCTTGATGAGTTAAAATTATCGGCAATGGCACCCGGCGTCATTGCATGAATGGCAACCAAGGCAATTATTGCCCTTCGGGTGGGATCGGCAATGGCTTGAAAAACGTCTCTTCGCAATTCCATTTTATGCAGTCATTTGACTGCAAATATATGCGCAGTCATGTGACTGCGCAATAATTTTCATTTTTTTTTTTTTTTTGGGGGGGGGACCTCGCGATGCGCCATGAGGGCAATCATAGGAAAAATGGTGATCCTGAATTTATTGTTTTACGACCCTCATTGGATTTTCTCCATCAATATGTAATGTATATATCCCTGGTGGAAAAAAGGTCAAATCAAATATGTAACTGCCAAGCCTTCCGCTGGCGACGTTCCTACCGACTTTATCGTATATCACATACCGATGCCCTATGAGATTTTGAGACGGATATACAATCGTCTTGCTATTTGTCGGGTTAGGCGCATATGTCGTTTCTTGGTAAAGGCTTGTTTCAAAAATGACGGAAGCAAAAGGCTCAGCTTGGCTTGTGCAATTGATGTGTACCCGTGCTTCATACGTCGTTCCGGGTCGCAGACCATCCAGTAATATTCTTTTGGATGATGTGGCAGCGTTTAGCCAAACGTTAGTGTTCAAAATCGTGTAGTCTATAGAATAGGGTTGTCCATCAAAAATATCGTCCCAAGATAATTCAGCAGTAGTATGTGTTACATTGCTTGCCGACAAATTGAACGGGACATAGCAAATTGTGCTGAAATTTATTGACGTAAATTTTTTGGGTGCGAGACATTGTGGCGCCACGGATACCGTATAGGTTGTTCCTGGCGATAGGCCATCAAGAACAAATGATGTCGATGTGGTTGTTACTTCTGTTATTTTTCCGCTTGGTGCGATAGAATAGCTAAGTGTATAACTTCGGGTTTCGGACTCATCTTTCCACTGTATTGTTGCGCTGAATGGTGTAATGGATGCGGCACTCAGGTATGAGACTGTGGGGCATGGCGTTGTAAAAGAAGTTTCGATAAAATCTGAATTAACGTCAGTACATTGCAACCTACCTCTAACGATATATTTTTTGCCTGGAACAAGATCAGACATTAAATGGCTTTCGTCTACTCGATCCCACACTACGTTATCCACACTGGATTCGAAAACGGGGGCACCTGTGTAGTTGCTAGTCCAATTCACTGTTGCGTGATTGTAGGCTAAGTCTGTAATGGTAATTGACGATAATTTGGGACAAAGGGTAGTAAACTGCCTGATCTTGAATTCAGTCGCTACAGAACAGCGTCCTCTTAGGCGGAGATCGTACGTGGTGCCAGGAACAAGATCCGTAATCTGGCTGACATACCGTGGCAACACCGTCCAATTGCTTTCGCCTGCCGGCGAATATTGTATCTCAAAGGAGCCCAACTCGTACGACTCTAATCTAACAGATGAAACTCCAATGTCTTTTATGGACAGATTATCAATATCCACGCAATCTGTTGTGAAGTTTATTAGATAATATCCGGTAAACCCAAGATAGCATTTGGCGCGGACTCTCAACTTGTAAGTGTAGCCGGGACTTAAGTAAGTCAAGGTTGTAGAATAGATCCTTGACCAGTACGTACTATTTGCGGGTGCATATTCGACCTCAAATTGATCTAAAGTGGTATTCGGAGGCAGAACGAGGGTAGCCGTGTACCGCGACGCCACAACACTGGTAAGCGAAGGATCAGGGCAGTCGTTCGGGGAATTCTGCCATACTTCCATTTGGTAACCTTCATGGGGGAACCGGTGAAATGAGTAAGTGTTTATTACCTCTGGCCTGCCATCTCCATTCAAGTCACTAATGGTCATGCTTGTCTGGTTTGAGATATAGCTGCTGGCGCTTCCAAACTCTTCAAAAGTTTCAAAAGAGGAGCTGGATATTCGGTCCTGAGCCGAAGCAATATTTTTTAGTATAGTAACCAGCCCGTCTTTGTTTCCCACAAGCACATCGATTTTTCCGTCGCCATTTAAGTCCCCGGCATGAATGGCCGCTTCACCAGATCCACTTAGCAGAGCGTTGCGGTTCTCCATGGTGATATTTGGTGAGCTGCGCTTGTTTTCAACGATATAAATATTTTCGTCCTGAGAAGAAGAATGCGAGATGATGTCCTTCCACCCGTCCTGATTAAAATCCTGAGAAAAATACAATGGATATCTTTCGATGATGGAATTCTCCACGTTGTTTTCTTCAAAATATAAAGTTCCTGGATGACTTTTGTTTACCAAAAATGGCAGGAAAGTTTTATTGTATGAGGCAGCTAAGAGATCAGGTTTGCCATCATTGTTATAATCATCGTTGTACCATCCGCGGATATAGTAAGGGACTTTCATTTGATAGCGTTGTACGAAATTGTCAGCTACAAGGACACCCTTTGGATTTTGATTGCGCAGTATGAGGACGGTAGTTTCATTATTTGACGCATTCTCGGTGGCAGCAATGTCAATGTGTCCATCAAGGTCGAAGTCGCTGAACGCAAAATCATATCCGGCAAGAGGTAAAACTGTCGGGGGGCCGAAGAACACATAGCCAGGTACAGATGAATTTGGGTAGATGCGCAAACCGTCCGGATAACGTGCCACGATGTCTTTTAAACCATTGCCATCAAAATCGACCAACGACAAAATCTCAGGGGTATTTTCCGAGTTAAATGTGTTTCGAATGAATGATTCGTCGGAAATATCGCCCCCCTGGTTCACATTCTGGAAGACTGAAAAACCCAAGTAGTGCCTTGCAACGATATCTGGTTTGGTGTCGCCGTCCATATCTTGCACGAGTGTTTGATAGATGTAGTCAGTGCTTCCCATTGTGAGTTGCATGTCACCCTTTCTAAACTCTCCTGCGAATGTTGGCACGAAATCCTGTACTGATTCGGCGGTAAGGCCCGACTCGGTATCCAGTATGGATATCGGAGCAAGCGAAGCACCGACCGGGACTTTCACAGTCAGTTCTGATGCACTGGATGATAACACCTCTGCTCGTGTGGCACCAAAACTGATGTGGTTCTTTTCTGGGTTCAGGTTGAAGTTCTCGCCTACAATCCTAACCTCTGCGCCCACCGGCGCCATTACCGGTGTATACGAATGGATAACTGGCTTTGCTGCAGTGTAAAATGCAAACGACTCGGTGGAGGAGGAGGCAACAGCATTGGTGGCAACTAATCTGTAATAATATGTTTGCCTAGCCTGAAGGTTGATAACTGGTGCTGATACATCAAGGTACTTTGTATCAGCCGGAAGGTGGTATGTCTCCGTGGTTAATCCCAAAGCCGGCGTTGGTCCATACTCAAAATAAAATGAAGTGGGAAGACTGTTCGGATTTGCCAGTCCGAATAGTGTTGCCGAGGTTTCTGTTACATCAACAGTGTGTTTTATTTTTACTAAGGGATCGAGGGAGATTGTCGTAAATTCCGACGAATAGAATGAACTTCCATTCTCATTTGTCGCGACAAGTCTCAAATAGTATTTTGTCTCGCTTTGCAGCCCAGTGAGAATTCCTTCCACTGTGTTAGTATAGTAGTAAGTTTCAGATGAGTTCCCCAGGGCAGCCGTGGTTCCGTATTCGAAACGGTATTCAACGATGTTGCCTCGTGGCAGCAAGCTTCCCTTAAGCTTAACCGTTGTAGCAGTAATATCATAAACTTGGAGGTCAGTAATTATTGGCTCGTCTACCACACCGACAGCATCCCAGGCATTTTCAACTTCCTGGTAAGTTGTAGAGTTCGTACCAAATAAGTCAGCGGCTGCCAATAACGAGCCGAGGCGACTGTCAAGATAATCGGAGTCACGAATAAGATATTCTGTAAGATTTCGATACGCTATTTTAACCGCAGCGTCCATCCCTATTGGGTTTACTGCATAATTGGATTGATGGTCGTTCACGCCGCTACCACCTTCGCATAAAAGATAAAACCAGTAGTTCTGGACGCCAGAATTGTAATGAACACCTCCGTTATCTTCGACCCCGGTGTACCACATATCTCCTGCGTATGTATCAGGTTGTCCCTTAAGATTCGGATTGCTGAGATCGCGCATCCCACCAACCCGAAAACGTCTGGCTACCTGCCACGTAGCAGTATCGCCAAAAGTGTCGAACTCAACTGCCTTACCGAGGATGTCCGAGAAGGATTCGTTTAGCGCTCCTGGCTCATTATAGTATTGGAGTCCAGCTTCGTATTGTGTAACACCGTGAGTTAGTTCATGGGCAACTACATCCAGTTCAACCAGCGGATTGTTGTCGCTTCCGTCTCCAAACGCTAATAAATTGTGAGTCCAAAATGCATTATTTAAATCTCGGTCGACGTGAACATATGACTTGATGAGGCTTCCATTGTTGTCAAAACTGTTGCGATTATGTTTTTTGAAGTAGTATTCGTAGGCCTGTTCCGCCGCCCATTGTACAGATACAGCAGGTTTAAGGTACGGATCGAAGTAAGTGTTGGTAGCGGAAAAAAATTCATACGCTTTGTGAAACTCGTAAAACAACGTCAACGACAAAATGCTGACATTCTGAAAATCGTAAGTTCCAATTTTTCCCCCGCTTGCTGTCTGCCCGATCAGACGCGAATTACCACTTGTAAATTTCTCAACTTGAATTGTCCTGTTCCCATAATAATTTGTTGATCCGGTACCTGTACCATAGGGAAGGGGTGGTGCAGGCTCCTCAACGCAACTGTTTACCAGACTTATTTTATTCAGGATATCGCCGTTCCGGGCATCAACGGAAACTCTCCAATGCTCGATTAATGAAACGTCAATATCGAATTGGAAGGCGACGGAAAAACTTTCCGGAGTGAATGTAAATCCTTTAGAAACGATTAACTTCCTGGCAGGCCGAAATATTGTATCCTTTGAATTGAGATGTTTCACTGCCAAATGAAAGGCCTGTTCTTCGCTTATTGTGGCCTGGATATCCGGCCGGATACTGCGAACAGCCCTACCGTTAGCCGAGGTAACAAAACCATCCTTCTCATGCACCCGATATTCCACTCCCTCCAATGGTATTCCTTTATAGTGTTGTTGGATAAGGCGATGCTTCATTCCGAGGTAGTCAGTATTTGACTCTATTTCCAGAAACGAAAATTCAGATGGTACACCGAGGAATTGGTTGATGCCTGACAAAAAGGAGGCTGATGTCACCGCGTTTTTAACAAATACTATTGCGCGTGGTGGGGCATGCCGGTTTGCATAATAAAACTTACCAATTGTTGTGTCTCTTACTCCGATAGAGGCCGGGGCAGCGTTAAGCGACGCTTTCACATTGTGCTGCGACAACGCAGGGCTGAAAAAAAGAATTGTGGCTAATATGAAAAGTAGAATCCGCCCGCGCATTTTGTACAACTTTAAAAAAAACAATTACTGGATTAAGTTTTTTAACATTCTTTTTAATCTATCAGTCCAAGGCGTGTGCCTCGATTATCATTTCACTATATGCAACCAACTCTTGCAAACAGCCAGATCGCCAACCTTTACATGAACATAATAAATGCCTGTTTCCAGGTCGTGACCTTTCCAGTCGTTTTTATAATCCTTTGATGCAAAAACCTCACGGCCCCATCGGTTCACGACTGTTAATTGTACTTTGACGCCTGTATCATCGGGTGTCAAGCTGGAGCCAAGTTCTATTTCAAAGTTATCGTTGAACCCGGGCGATCCATCCGGCGTAATTACGTTAGGCAACAATAGCTTGTAGATTGGCAGCTGCACAGTCTCTTCATATGAACAAATACTTTTCTGTACCCGGAATTTCAAGGAATACAAGCCATCAGTTTCATAGATATGCTCAACTTCAGCTGCCTCAGAAGTATGCCCGTCGCCGAAGTCAAATTGAAAGGTTACATCGTCAGAAGGCTCCGTAAGGTTCTTGACATAAACAAAAGGGAGATCAACGCAATTGCCTCGGAGTATATGCTGCCATTTAATATCCACGCTGTCGACAACGGCAACATTAACGGTGTCTTTCCTGGTGCAATTGTTGGCATCCGTCACAGTAACAAAATATGTGGTCGTAACGGCCGGTTGTACAATAGGCGAAGGGTTGGATGAACTGAAGGTGTTGTCTTCGCTTACCCAGCTGTATTTGGTCCCACCTGAAGCAATTAGTTGAAAGGGCGTACCTTCGCATATTTCACCATCATCACCAACTATAACCTGTTCTTTATAATAGTTGATTATTTTTATAGCCGTATCGGTCTTATTACATGTATTAGGATTCACAGCCGTCAGTTTTACCTGATACGTGCCTTGTTGCCTAAAACTATGAAGCATAGCAACACTGTCGCTTAGTTGGATCGGGACAGTACCGTCACCAAAATCCCAAACATAATATTGGCCATGTTCGCTAAGGTTCTTAAAACCCATTTCCTCAGGAAAACAAACATTATTATAACCTGGCTTGGTAAAACTGCGATCATAAGTTTGGATGGCGGCTCGGACGTTTGGCGTTATGCCAACAGTCACCGTGTCTTTTTTTGAGCATCCATCGGCATCGACGACAATGGCATAGTACACCGTTTCGATCGACGGACCGACGGTGGGGGATTGCTGAGAAGAGGTGAATGTTCCATCAGCGCTAACCCATGTGTAGTCAACGCCGCCACTTGCTTTAAGTTGAACACTACTTCCTTCACAAATCACGGTATCCGCGGCAACGGTAATTTTGGGCTTGAAATAATTGATGACCTTAATAATAGAATCGGTCTGGCTACACGTGCTCAGGTCTGTGATTTTAAGTTTTACCCGATACTGGCCCGCGTGTTTGTATTGATGCATTAGTATTCTCGGATCACTTTCAGTCTGTGTGACAACCGTACCGTCGTCAAAATCCCAAACAATCGATCTTCCGCCGGTACTGAGGTTTTGAAAAACTATTGTATCCGGATAGCAAACATTGTTAAAGCCAGGTAAGGTCAGAGCGAGGTTGTTAGTATCGAAGTTGGCTCTAAGAGAAGACAAATCAAATTTGAAGGCGGCGTTGTTGCAATTTGAGCTCCTATTAAGGCGCGATTTGGCGCCAGGTGTCGTAGGAAAATCTGAAGATGATTGACCGGTTGTATTGCCGAATGTACAACCTGAACATACGGCATGATATACAATTCCATACTTGTCGAAGCGTGAAGTTCCACCATCGACGTGGGTTTTTGAGGAATTGCCGCCAAGGTAGGTCGAATACACAAGTTGAGTAGCGTCTCCGTTAAGTACTATAAAGTAGAAGTCGGAACCCGAAGTGGTTTTTTGATAAGCATCGTTTGTTATAGGCATCCCGTTGGTAGTGCTTTGCCAAAACCCAGTCGTAGAGCTGGAATTAACAAAGCCTCCCCAACCTGCCATGTAAATATTGTCACAGTCATTTACAAGAAAAGCAGTTGGCGATATGTTAGGTATTATCAGGCCACTGGTACGTCCTGACCCAAAAACAGTGGATAATTTTAATGAACTTAAATCAGAGGCAAATTTCTGCAGAAACTGTCCGCTGTTAGCGTTCCTGTAGACTCCCGATGTAACTGGCATTTGCCCCGCGGTTTGACCGTAACAAAATATTTCGCCATCGGCATTCAGGTCAATAAAGTAGATTTGATCAAAGGATGGTGTTCCGGTGAATGTTGCGTTCAAAATTGCACTGCCGTCCGCAGCCAGTTGTGCAATCCATCCATCCACAAGGCCGTTGAAAATCGTTTGGTAGGCTCCGGCTGTTACAGGAAAATCCACACTTGTAGTGCCGCCTGCCAAAACAATATCTTTGTTCTTATCAAACTTTATGGAATAGGACGCATCAAATCCTGATCCACCTACATAGCTCGACCAAATTATCGTCGATAGGTCCGCAGTAAGTTTAACGATAAGACCATCAGTGCTTCCATTGAATGAGTTATCAAATCCACTAATGATCGGAAAATCTGCAGAGGACGTAACAGAACTTATGAACACATTTCCATCCTCATCAGTGATTACATCACCTCGCATTTCATCACCGTAGTTTGCCACCAATGGTCCACCTGATTGTTTTGGAAGGTTCAATCCATCGTTTCCCGACCCGCCGAGAAAAGTCGAGCCGACTAACTGAGTTCCGTCAGAGGACAGTCGCGTAAGGACTATGTCCCACTCGTCATTCGTATTAAGTACGCGATTAAAAATTGGTGTGCCACGGTTAAACGTCTTGTCAAATGCTCCGGCGCTTGTTGGGTAGTCGGACGAGCTGGTGATACCCAACACGATTAAATCGCCAGATGATTCATCCACCACGAGACTTTTGGGAGAATCATTATTGAATCCTCCGAGGTGCGTGGCGTGTAAAAACCTGGTTCCGGCTGAATCGAATTTTATGATAGCCATATCAAAGCTCCCGCGATTGGTAGTCTGAAATGCTCCAACTGTCGCGGGAAAAGAGCCGCCAAGATCTTGATTCGTTACACCAGCGGAATATAGCGTACCGTGCTCCCCCGGAGTCGCTGTACTTCCCCAATTATCGGCTGTGGATCCAGAGTAGGTTGAAAAAATCAACAATGGATCTATAATTAATTCACGGCGGATATCGTAGTCGTTAGGAAATGAAAATGTGACAACATTGTCACGAATCACGTATTCACTGGCTACAGTTTGTTTAGTGCGATCGATCTGATAGGAGTAAGGCTTAAGTTCAGTAAGCGTTCCCACCGCCGTTTGGATTTTCAGTTCGTCATCAGATTTTTCGATGCCAAATAGTCCGTTGTATTCTATTCTGATTTGTGATGGATCGGCTCCTGGCCTGACGATGAAATCGTATTTTAGATTATTTCCGACCGATGATATACGGAAATCAATTCCGTCGTAGACATCTTGATAAAGAATAGACGTATATGCTAAGGCTTTTCTGGCCCATTGACAGGAATCATTTCCGAGAAAATAATTATAGTGACCATCAAGTGGTGCTTCTACAACCGATGCTGCGTGTTGATTAGATCCTAAGAGGTTTATCTGAAAATAGTGTCCGTCAACCGGATCCGTTGATGGCAGCCCGCTGGATTCGTTAATGTTAGCATGACCGGCCAAGTGATCGTGCTCCAACCTCTCCATGTCGAGCAGAAATACCGAAAAACCTTTAGCAGAAACACCTAATTTTCCACCCGGTATCCGGGCTTGAAAATCAATGCCTTTATCCCATTGACCCTTATTTTGAATAAAACGTAGGCCCTGATCATCTTGGCAGATTGCATTAAGTGAAATCAATAACAGCAACAACGGGGTGAATCGCATAACCTCGCAAAATATAATAAATCTATTGATGACGGCTATCAACGAAATGATGCGAGAGGATAAGTTTTCCGTTGTCTGACGCAAATCGCCCGCCTACGGTTGCTAATACTCATTTCTTTAAATAGTCATCACGTTGAGTGCGTCGACCTACGAAAAGGTAACCAGCACAGCTGAGTATTTTTGCAACTGTTTTCGCACTTGTACAATTAACTATCGTTGGACTTAGTGTTAAAGCGTGTATTGATTCACTTTTTATCGGAATAAATCTTTCTGTTTCAAGCTTCAATGTATCGAACAACGCGGACGTGGCGGTCACTTTCTCGGATCATAATTTGCATAGCCTTCTTCAGCGCGCGCCTTTGCTCTATTCACGTAAAACATTCTGTCTTGTGGAGCCCAGGTTCCCAATCCATCAACATACCGATTGAACATGCAGAACGCTGCAGCAATTAAAACTGTGTCGTGAATTTCAAAATCCGTGGCACCAAGATTTTTGGCTTTTTCAACCTGTTCAGTAGTAACATGCTTGCCACCTTTCTGAACGCTGCCAGCGATTGCGAGTAGTGCCTTCATTTTCTCAGAGATAGGAGCCGTCTCGGGATTGATTTTCATTTTATCCATTTGCTCAAGGTCACAGCCAAAGTAATGTTGGGCCAGTCCACCGTGCGCATTCTGGCAAAAGAAGCAATCGTTAAGATATGACACGTGTGTGGCAATCAATTCACGCTCGCCACGGGATAAAGAATTTTCCGCTCGCATTAGAACTTCGACAAAGTCGTTTAATGGTTTTGTCGTTTCGGGTCGGAGTGCCATCGGACCTCTGATGCCGGGAAGTCCTTCCGGCAAATCAATGTGTGCCATTTATTCAGCTTTTTTTGGTAAAACATATCCGAGAGTAGCCATGCGCTTACCCATCGGTTCGTATTCTTTTGGATCCGTTGGCGTTAAAGATGCCAGGCCATCAACATATCGATTGAACATTGAGAATGTTGCTGCTATCAAAACTGTATCATGTATGTCCCGATCACCTGCACCATGCTTCCGTGCTTCTGCTACGTCTTCATCTGTGACCAGCTTTCCACTTTGTTGAACCTTGCCGGCAATGTTCAGTAAGGCCTTCATTTTTTCGGATAACAATGCAGATTCTTGGCCGTGGATTACACAGTCTACAACGCTACGGTTATCTGCGAATAGTTCGCGCGCCGCTGCGGCATGGCTGCTCATACAGAATGTGCAATTGTTTCTTGCAGAGACGTGGGTTGCTATAAGTTCTCTTTCTGCTGGTGTAAGCGGGGAGGCATCTCGCAGCAGAACTTGCGCCAGATCATAAAGGTGTTTTCCTGTTTCGGGTCTGAACATCACCAGGCTTCGGATTCCGGGTACGCCTTCAGGTACTGCTATGTGTGCCATTATTTTTTTCTTTTTCGTTAGTTAAAAATACAGTGATAAACCCAGCTACAAATATTCCCGCAAAGGTTAGCAGCGCGTTGCTGTATCCCCCTAAGGTGCTAACCATCACACCCACAAAGAAAATAGCAACAGACGTGACTATCCGACCAATGTTAAAGCAGATGCCCGTATATGTTCCCCTTATCCTGACCGGAAAGAGTTGTGGAATATAAATAGACAATAGTCCCTGGCTGATCCCAAAAAACAATGAAAGCAGCGCCAACTCGAAATAGATTATTGTTGAAAATCTGTTGTTCAAGCCAAACAACAAAATTGACATGAGAATGCATCCGCTGAAGCAAAGCATCATTGCTTTCCTAACCCCCAGGCTATTTGAAACCCAGCCTGAGATAAATCCACCTGTGAGGCCCCCCGCACCCAACAACATCATTGCAATTCCGCGCTCAGTCTGTCCGGTAGAATCTGATAGCAGACTTTGTACCCATGTGGGTATCCACGAAAACATTCCCCAAAGCCCGATCAGCATCGACCCAAAAATGATAGCGCCCTTTACGAGGTTTGATCGGTCTTGACCAGTTGCGCGGACGCGCTCGTGTTCCAGAATTTTTCTGGAGTCACGCCAATCTTCGGATTCTCTCAAAATAAAAATGCAGCAGGCTGCAAGTACGATAGGCAGAAATCCAAAAAGAAATGCCTCATGCCAATCCTTTACGAGCAGATTTACAAGACCTGATGAAAATATGCCTATGGGAAATCCAATTGAATCAATTCCAATCATTACTGCGCGCGTTCGAGAAGGCCAGATTTCAAAGATCAATGTTGGGGTAATTACCATGATTCCCCCGACTGCAAGACCGGACAATAAGCGGAATGCAACGACCATTTCCCACGACGATGCCAAACTTATAAGAACTGTAAATACTCCAAAGGTTGCCACCGAAATTGTAAGAGCTTTTACCCGGCCGATCTTATCACTGATAAATCCCCAAAAAAAGCCTCCCAATGCCCAACCGGCAATGTAAAGTGAATTAATGTACGCACTTA
Organism: uncultured Chryseolinea sp.; assembly: GCA_946478915.1. The sequence goes on along the minus strand of CAMLER010000001.1, from coordinate 2,691 downwards.
TATGACTCAGCTGCTCGGTACTGACATCACCGCTTAAGCTTTTTACGACCACTGGAAGGTACACTGACATAAGTGTAGATATCAACCCTGCGCTGATGTTGCAGAGAAAGCAGATTGTGAACGAAACCCATAAAAGGATACCGATTTTAGTATCCTTCTTTGTTTCCACTGATGGGCTGACTATCATCTCAACAATTGGTCAAAGGTTAAGCTGACGTAGTATATCGCCCCAATCGAAGGTGATCCATATGCTTGGTATACCTGGTTGTTAAACAAATTACTAGCGCCAAGTTTTACCATGGATTTTATCGGCAGAAGCTTGTAGCTTACTTGTGCATCCACGACTGAGAATGCCTCAATTCGGCCGGGTCGCATCTGATTAAAGGTTCCATACCAGTCATAAGCATCTTGCCATCTCCAGGCAATGTTGAATCCTAAATTGTCTGTGAGTCGACTGTTTCCAAAGGTTACAGCTGTCTTATATTTTGGCGTATTAAATCCGGGGACATTATTCGGATTTGCGTCTTTCATATCAAATGTAGCAAGTGTACCATTGGCGCCCAGCGAAAAGTTATTGGGCAGTGCGTATGTTAGCCCAAGCGTTGCGCCTTGCGCAGTTACTCGATCACTGGCGTTGGTGTAAAGTTGATACAGGTGACTATCACCATTGAGAAGATCCATTGCTGCCTGCGGATTAATTTTCCCATCCCCGCCAAGAACAGGACTTGCAGGTTCCATTACAACCTGATTAAGCAAAAAGTCAGTATATGAAGAATAATAGTAATTGACGTCAACAATCAGATTATCGTTGATCAGGCCCTTATATCCGATTTCAAAAACAGTTGCTCTTTCAGGCTTGATATACTCGACGTCAGATTTAACCAAAAGATCCTTTGTCTGCATAATAGCATCTTGAGGCGTGGCGCCTTGTTGCATTGCTTGCTGGAAACCACCAAAGAATGGACCCAGTGAAGCCGCGGTAAATGAGTTTTCATAAACCGTCATGCCTTTGCTATTATCGGGCACCCCGCCAAGAATCGTGATTGGTCCTGCGTTCAGTTTGATGTATTGGTCACCGGGTGTAGGATTTCTAAAACCAGTTTGGATGGAGCTCCTGAAATTGTGATTTTTTGCAACTGTATATACGGCAGAGGCACGCGGTGTGAATCTACCCTTAAAATTCTGATTCTTATCATACCGGATCGATCCCGAAAGCTTCAGATTGTCGTTTAGCAGTCTTTTGCCAAGTTGTACAAACGCGCCACCCTCTTCAATAATGATACTTCCACCTTTGTCATCGAATAGCGTTCCGTTAGTAAACATATCATAGACGCGATAGTTTCCACCGAGCAGGACATCGATGAACTTAACGCTGCTTGAAAAATCATACTGCCCTTCTACGTGATAGAGCTTGCTTTGGCTTAGGATTCCAGCGCCGCTTAGCCCTTGAGTTGCGACGAGACGTGCCTTTTGTGCATTGAATTCAGGACTTCCTGGGAGAAATCTTCCCTGGTCGGCAAAAGCGCGGGCAGCTCCATGATTATTTGCCGTTACACCATCAATGTTGCCAAGGAATGCTTCCGAGTATCTTGTGTACCACATATCATCCGCCTGATTTTCAGGAACGATATTCCCGTTCAGGTCGCGAACCCAGGTTTTGGTAATGAGTTGGCCGAGCCCTTTAGCATTATATGAATCATGGGAATCTTCGGCAGTGGAGTATGCGCGGATGAAATAGTTGCTCCCCTTCAATTCAAGTTTATGTTGTTGTAAAGTAAAATTGTTGATGGAAAATCTGTTGCTGCCCGTGTAGTTAGCCGTTCCCTTTCCAAAATTGTATTGATAGCTCAACTCCATGTTCTCCGAAATTCTGTAGTGCAATGCGCCATTGAGTTTCAGACTGTAGACATCATAATCAGTGACATGGCGTTCCTCATATCCTGTTCTTGAAACACGTCCGATTCCCTCAAGAGTCCTTGCTTCGTCATCTCCATAAATGTTGAGAGCATTTCTAGCCGGATTATTATCACCTCGCTGGTTTTCTGGTGTACCGGGATCAACATCCGTGTAATTCGTTGCAAAGAAATCAAGCCCTGTAAAATATTGTGCATTTACTTTAAAGGCGAATTTGTCGTTAAACGCCTTTGCGTAACGAAGTGAAAGATCGTAGAGAGCATGGGGGTCAGCGTATTCCTCGCTAATGTGATTCACGCCGATTTTCGCCTGCGCGCTCAACCCCTGGTAATGAAACGGATTTTTTGTACGCATCATTAATACCCCATTAAATGCAACGGGACCATACAGCGCAGATGCTGCACCGGGAATGAGTTCTGCACTTTCCATATCCAGGTCCGACGAACCAAACAAATTGCCCACGGAAAAACCTAGGCCCGGAGTTTGGTTGTCAACTCCGTCAACCAGTTGCAAAAACCGTGAATTACCCGTATGGTTGAAGCCCCTGGTGTTTATTTGCTTAAACGTTAAACCGCTTGTTACCATTTCGACACCCTTGAGATTTTCCAACGCGTCATAAAAATTGAGTGACGGAGTTTGGCGAATTTCCAGCAGGCTCATTTTCTCAATGCTTACAGGCGATTCGAGTATACTTTCTTCCACACGCGATGCGGCGACGACAACCTCATTCATTACCTCACTCGATTCGGGAAGTGTGACCTGCACGCTACCTGACGA